>DATDJH010000046.1:0-16337 GCA_036520635.1 Acidimicrobiia bacterium | reverse complement strand
TCAGGGTCGTTCGCCTCCAGCATCGGGCGATCCGTGTTCCCCGCGATCATTCTGATCGGGGTTGGTCGAGTAATGCGGAAGCGGTCGAAGGCCGATCCGAATCAGCCTCAGCCCGACGTTTCTCGACCGCCAGGACCGACGCCTCCGATCCTGCCTGAAGACCGCCCCGTCACTTCCTATCCGCCGCCGGCGCCGACGGCCCCGCGGGCTCCTAAGCCCGCGGCTCGGCCCGCCTCACAAACCAAGCAGTCAGCGGTGCCTTCAGCGGAGTCCCTGACCGACAGTGGGCAAAGCGACCAGCAGCCTCCCCCCGATGCCGGTGTGCCGTTGCCGAAGCACAAGAGCTCTCAGGAGTTGATCGATGAGGCGCGGCAACGCTGGGGATCGCGGCCCTAATCGCGGGCTCAGAGACCCGCAGCGGCCAGACGCCTGGTCTCTCTGATTTCCTCGGCAAATAGCCGCCGCCGGTTCACGACGTCTCCGTCGCGGCCGAGGAGGCCCCGGTTGTCGGCGAGTGATAGCGCCGATTTGAACATGACCTGACTGGCGCTCTCACCTGAGATGACCCGGCCTTCTATTCGGTACATACGCGCTCGGTCGAGGCAGGCCTTTAGAAATGCCTTCTCGTTGAAGGCGCCGTGGCTGTTCTCCAACTCATCGCCAACCACCTGGTAGGCATCAAGGAAAGGCAGCACCGCCCATTGGGCAACCGGTGCCGCCATCTGCTGCAGAATCGAGTCAATCCCGGTCGACGACAGACTCGCCCGCCAGTTGGGAACGTCGACCGCCATGTCGACGGAGACCGATTCGAGGAATTCGAGCTTTTCTTGGAAGAAGAACTCGAACTTCAAGAGGTCGCGAAGTTTGAGGATGGTCTCGTCGAAGTCAGGGCCGGTGGCCTCGCCCGAGTCGGCGAGGGCGTTGAGGGTCATCTCGGCCAGCGCCCTCGGCACGAAGAAGTGGACGATCACGTTGCGGTAATAGGCGATCCTGACCATCTGCTCTTCATCGAGCCAAAAGACCCGCCGACCGACTGCCGAGTGACTCGAGACGTTCTTGTGCTCGGCCAGCCAATCGAGGATCGTGGTCACCCTGTCAGGATCGGAAAGGTCGAGATCCTCGGTGGCGGGCAATCTCCTGGCCGTCACGAACTCAGAGAGCTCCTTGCAATCCTCGGACAGCTGTTCGGCGTTCCTGGCGTTGCCCCGCGCCGCGAGGAGGGCGATGGTGACCAAAGCGGTTGGAGTGATCGGGGTCACCTGCCCGATCCGGTACATAACCTCGAATGCGAGTTTCTGCAGTCCGATCGAAGCCTCGTCCTGTGGATCGATCGATGCCAGCCCGGCGGCCATCGAGACCGGCTCGCCGAATCGGATATGGATGTCGCCGTAACGCCGGCGCAGCGATTTGACCGCCCGGAACAACCACCCCAGCGACTCCTTCTGCTTGCCCATGCCTTGTGCCTCGAGGGCGTAGTCGCCAACGTCTTGGATCTGGTCGTAGGCGATCGAGACCGGGATGAGCTCGATGTCGTCGGTCTTCCCACGCCGCAGCGAATCGACCACGTAGCTGAGCAAGCCGAAGTGGGGAGCACCGAGCCGACCCGACCGGGAGCGACCCCCTTCCAGGTACCACTCCAGAGGGAACCTCTTCTCGATGAGATAGTCGAGGTACCCCTTGAGAACAGTCTTGTAGAGGCGGTTGTCCTTGAAGCTCCTCCGGATGAAGAACACCCCGGTGCGCCGCATCATCGGGCCGACTGGGAAGAAGTTCATGTTGATCCCGCCGGCCGTGTGATTCGGGGGCATGTCATTTTCCCAGAGCATGAATTGAAGGCTGAGCCGATCGAGATTCGATCGGTGCGAGGGGAGGAAGATGACCGGGTGATCCTGTCCGAGCTCGGCGAGCATGCGAACCTGATCCTCGTCGTAGCGAATGGCTCCGTATCCCTGGCTGTAGAGCTTGTGGATCGCGTTGGCGATCAGGTCGATCACATATGGCGAGTGAGTGGCAGCAATCTCCCTCAGATATCGCTCGGCGTTGGTCCGGCCGGTTTGGAGGTCGATGCGGGATTCCAGAGAGGCTTGGTCGACAGCATCGAGAAACTCCTTGCGAGAGAGGATTGCCTCGGGCACGAATCGGGGGATCTTGTAGCGATTCCCTCGCAGCTTTCGCTCAGCCCGATCGAGGACGCTCCAAGCTCGTCTCGTGACGTAGCTGGCAAGCGGGTCCACCTGCCCGGACACGACGTAGTCGGAGGCAACGTCGGAGGAGAAGGCACCCCGGGCTGCTATGAGCCGCACCCGGTCCCGCCGAAAGTTTCGGACCCAGCGAGCGCGAAGCCCGCGCGGGTCTCTGGGATCTCCTGGCTGAAAGATGTCGGTCCAACGTACCGCACGACGGCCGTCCTTCGCCTTCGGAGCCATCCACACCACTCTGACCGGGATCAGGTACAGATTGTCCCCGGAGCCGAGTCGACCGCCCAATTCATCCTCGTCACCCCCCCAACCCCGGCGGGAGGAGGCGATCCTGACCATGTCCGGAGGGTGGCCGGTTTCCCTTCGCAGCCATCCCTCCAGCATCGCGACCTCGTAGTCCGAAGCGGCGTCGACGAGGTAGAGGACCTTCGACCCACTCGGGCCGTTGAGCAATGCTTCTGCCTGACTTTCCTCTGGGGACACAGGTCCACTCTATTTGGATGGCACAATCCGGCCCGTGAGGCTGGTCCTACAGCGGGTGTCGGAAGCCGAAGTCACCGTCGAAGGCGAAGTGGTTGCGACGATCGGGCCCGGGCTCCTTGTCCTGGCCGGTGTCGCCCCGACGGATCAATCGATCGATGCCAGAGCAGCCGCGGAGAAGCTTGCGGTCATCCGACTGTTCGCCGATGACGATGGGCACATGAACCGCTCGATTGTGGACACAGGCGGGGAGATCCTCGTCGTCAGCCAGTTCACCCTTCTCGCCGATGTCCGGCGTGGGCGCCGGCCCTCATTCACAGGTGCTGCCACCCCGGAACTTGCCGCGCCTCTCATCGAGGCCCTAGCCGAGCATCTGATCGAAATCGGGATCCCTACACAGACCGGGAGATTCGGGGCCAGGATGGGAGTGTCTCTGGTGAATGATGGGCCGGTCACGGTGGTTCTCGAATTCAGCGAGGGTCGGCTGATCTGAGGTGAGTCCGGACGTCATTCCAATGGGGCCTCCACACGATCAGGGGAATCCCGATGCCGAGGAGCAGCAACGTGCTCAGGTCCTCGACCCCCCAAGCGTTGCCGATCCCGATCCGCTCCCAGGTCAGAGCCGCCACAAACAGGGTGACGGAAGCAGCCAAGGTCCCAATGCCGGAGGATCGGGTCGCGGCAGCCACGACGCCGAGCACCACTGCAACCAGAGGTACCACCGTCGGCCAGGCTGCGAGCAGGATCCCGAGGGAGATCGCCAGCCCTTTGCCGCCACGAAATCGATACCAGGGGTTGTAGACGTTCCCTGTGACCGCCCCCAGCCCGGCGAACACCGCGCCCCAGTCTCCGCCCAGGGACCTTCCAATAACAACTGCCATGATCCCCTTCAACACCTCGACGACCAACACAATGATGAACAAGGTGGTGCCGCCCAGCCTGCGGGCGTTGTTGGCGCCCGGGTTGCCCGAGCCTCCGGTACGCAGGTCGATCCCCCGGAGACGGGCGAGGCCATTGGCCGTGGGGAGGGAGCCGATCAGGTAGCCGATGATGCCCGCAGCCACCACCGTCATTGAGCCACCCAGGCCTTCCCCGGCGCGCAAAATCTCAGAAAATCACAGGAATGGCACCAGTCGCCCGGCGTCTCGTCGAAGACCTTGTCCTCGATGGACCGGGTCAAGCCGGCGATGTCTGATCTCGAACGGTCCACCCATTCGGAGTCGGCCTCGTACGTTGCCTCGTTGAGCCCGCCTCCCAAGTATGCGAATGTGACGTCCAAGCTCTCGGGCGTCGAGAAGCCGAAGTCGACATCGCTGGCGGCGATGGCATAGCACTGGAGTTGGACGACTCGCGAGGGATCCGAGCTTGGTCGCCCGCTCTTGAAGTCGACGACCTCCCAGTGGCCGCCGTCGACGTAGACGGCATCGATGCGGCCCCTGACCCGGTACCCGTCACCGACCACTATCTCGAAGGGTGCTTCGACCAGGGCGGCCTGATTTTGGGCGAACCTGGAGTTGCTGAATGCCTTGAAGCCACCGCTGCCAGTCGGCTCATCGGGAACGTCGTAGAGGTCATCGGATAGCTGTTCAAATGGAACCTGACCTCGCTGGTGCAGTTCGATCCGCCGGTGCAACTCGGTGCCCACCTGCGCCGCCCGGCTCCGTCGTCGGGGCAGGAGATCCACCGAAGACCAATAGAAGCGCTTTGGGCATTGGGCATATGTGACGAGCCCGGTGACCGAGACTGCCCGCTGATCCGCACCTCCCTGGGGAAGCTGGTCGGTCGCTGACAGCTCGAACAGAGTCTCCACCAGGGTTTCGACCTCAGTGTCATAGGCGGCTTTCACGCCGAGCTCATCGGCGAGGCGGTCCATAGCCTCATGGTCTGCCATCGCGGACCGAAGCCCCCCGTCCCACCCATCGGCGAAGACCGGGTCCGGCGCCGCCGCTTCGGGATCCCGCCGGAGCAAGGCCGGGCGATCTGGGGCAGGCTCGTGCCCTGCGCTCGTCGAGTTGGGGTGGGCCTCCACCAGCTCGAAGAGCGGTGATGGCTTCTTGGGTGTCACCGTTGGCTCAGGAAGCCCGTACCAATAGGCCCCGGTCATCATCATCACTGACCGGGCCCGGGTGGCGGCTACGTAGGCGGTCCGCCACTCCTGGGTGTCGTTTCGTGCCTTGAGATACTCGGCGCGGGCCTTCTCGTCATCGGGCATGTCGGCGAGGGCCGAGTCGATACGACATTGGACCGGGAGAAACTCGGCGAATCGCGCAGGATCCGGATGCTGGCGCGCCTTGCTGGGGAAGTTCAGATCGGTGACAGCCGGGATGGCCACCACGTCCCACTCCAGGCCCTTGGCGCGATGAATGGTCACCAGGGTCACCGCGTCCTCACCAGAGAGATGGGCCGAATCGAGCTCCTCGGCCGGCTCGTCCTCCATCGCCTCGAGATAGTCGAGGAATGCTTCGAGTGACGGTCGTCCGGTGAGCGGGCTCCAGTCTTCGGCGAGGTCGAGCAACCGATGCAGGTTGAGTCGGGCCGTTAGCCGGGTCGTGGCTGGCAATGCTTCGATGTCCTGCCAGGCGCGGGTCCTGTCCAGCACCAGTCGGCAAGTCTCCACCAGGCTCATGCCCTGGCTTTCGGTCAGTAGAGCTCGGTAGAGGTCGAGGAAGTGCTTGAGGGCTGCCCGGGCGTCGTCACGGATCCCGCCGATCTCATCGATGACCTCGATTGCCTCGAGAAGTGTCACCGGGCTTTCGTCCTCCTGGTCACTGACCGGTACCACGCCGGCCACCCAGTTGGTCAACGGGGCGATGTCGGCCAGTCCCAATCGATAGCGCGATCCGAACAGGATCTCGACCAGAGCCGCCGAATTCTCGGGGCGCTCGATCACCATCAGCCAAGAGCGGAGCTCGGCCACTTCGGGCACCGACAGCAACCCACCCAGGTTGGCCACTTCGACAGGGATCCCGCCTCGGGCCATGGCGTCGACGACCACCGCAAAATCCTTGTTCTTGCGGAAGAGAACTGCCATCTCGGCGTAAGGCACCCCGCTGTCGTGGAGCTCCTCGAAACGGCGGGCGATCCAATCGGCCTCGGCGAGAGCGTCGCCCGCCCAGTAGGTGATCACCTCTCCCTTCTTTGACCTGTCGTCAGACTCGAGCGGCTCCGATTCTGGGTTGGCTTGCTGACGGATCACGTTGGCGACTTCGAGAAGGCTCTGCGCCGACCTCCGATTGAGGGTGAGGCTCCGATCTTTGGCCGGTTGCCCGTCCCGGCGCCGAAAGTGGGTAGGGAACAGCTCGAAGTTCTCCGATGACGCCCCTCTCCACTCGTAAATCGTCTGGTCCTCGTCGCCTACCGCGATGACGGGGAAGCGGTCGCCGAAGATCGTGGCCAGCAACACCCGTTGCCCGGGGTTGGTGTCTTGGTATTCGTCCAGCACCACCACCTCGTACCGGCTCCTGATCTCGCCGGCAAGCCCGGGATTGGCCTGGAGGATCCTGGTGGACAGGGTGACCAGGTCTCCATAGTCGACAACACCGAGTCGGCGCTTGTCGTCCGCATACTTGGTGAGGGTTTCCAGCATCTCGACCCGGCTTTGCCAGGTCTCGTCATCGGGGTGGATCTGGTCCAAGAGATCCTGCGGATCCAATAGATGGTCGCCGAGCCGGTCGCCCAGCCCCCTGATCTTGTCCAGGGTGCCCCGGTTGGTGATGTCGAGATGCTGATAGGTCGTGTGATGAAAGGTCTCGGACAGGATCTGTCTCGAGAAAGTGGGAGTTATCACCTTCACCCGGTTGTCGACACCGGCGAGAGCTCCGAACTCGGACAGGACCTGAGCCGCGAACCCGTGATAGGTGTGGACCTCGACCTGCCGGCCCTCGTCGATCGATCCGCTGATCGTCGAGCGGACTCGATCGGCCAGCTCGGACGCCGCCTTGTTGGTGAAGGTCACACCGAGAATGCGCTCGGGGTCGAGGGCATGTTTGGCAATCAGGTTGGCGATGACCATTGCCACCGTCGTCGTCTTGCCGGTGCCGGCCCCAGCGCGGATCCGGATCGTGTCGAGGCCGAGCTCCAGTACTTTCGCCTGTTCGGGGCTGGGAGTGAGCTGGGTCATGGGACGAAGGCTCCCTGGCCCTCCGGCCAAGCAGGGCAGGATTTCCTGAATCCGCAGTTCTTACAACCGTCCCCGACTCTGGGCTCCCAGTCCTCAGACCGGATGGACCTGGTGACTTCGATCATCTCGGTCTCGATTTCGGGCAGCCGGTCGAGATCGAGCGCTCTGGTGGTGATGCTCCTGGCATCGGTCCTGGGAAACCACATCTCGGCAGTAGCCACCGGCTCCTCGAGTGACCTGGCAACGGCCGCGCTGTAGAAGGCGAGCTGGATCGAGCTCTTCGAGGCCTCGATGGTGGGCGGGCTCTTCGAGGTCTTGTAGTCGATGACCTTGAGGCCGTCGGCGGTGCGCTCCAGGCGATCGATCACACCAATCCACGGGGTGCCGTCGATGACCGACTCGACCTTCATCTCGAGCCCGATCGGCCGCCCTTCCGGGCTCGGCCAGAGCTCATAGAGCCTGGTCAAAGCCATTTCTGCCTGTTTCAGCCACGCCGCGTTCAACTCAGGGGTGCCGAAATCGGCCTCCTCCGCCCAGACTGCTCTCAGCTCGACGAGCGCATCTTCGAGGTCAGCGTGGGCTTCGTCGGTCCCCAGGATCGTTGCCTCGGCCCTTTCCAACGCCGAGTGGACCAGGGTGCCAAAACGGGCGTACGGGGACCCGGCATCTCCCAGTCGGAGCCGCCGTTCCAGGGCATAGCGGCGGGGGCAGGTGGCGTACGAGTCGGCCTGGCTGGGAGATAGCCTCAGCCCATCTCCGATGATTGGGCGGTCAGGGCCTGCAGACCGGACCCCGGCAAAAGCCGCGGGCTGCCACCAACTCTCGGGCGGCGAGCCCAGGACGCGGGCAGCCGCGAGACGACGCACCGGGCTTTCCGCAGGGTCGAACACCGTCCGGCGCATCCCGACCTCAGCCTCGTTGACTGTTACCGGCGCCCGGAGGTCTTCGGCAGGACGTCCGAGCTCGGAGAGCGAGCCCACGCCCGCGGCGGCGACCAGAAAGCGCGAAGGGCGATGCTCCCCCTGGTCCACACCGGCTCCGGTGGCGGTCCAGACCACACGGAGTCGGGCTCGGGTCATAGCGGTGTAGGCGAGACGCATCTCCTCCTGCACCTGAAAGAGGTGCTGCGCTGAGGGGTCGGTCATCCGCTCCGGCGACAGCAACTCCGGTCGCAGCATCCGGCGGCTCCGGCGAAGATCGGGAAAGACACCCTCGACGGCGTTGGCGATGAACACCACGTCGAATTCGAGCCCTTTCGACTGATGGAGGGTGGTCAGGGTCACCCGGTCTTCATCGCCTCGGAAGCCGAGCAGTGGCTCGGACTCGAAGCCTTCGTCCTGGGTCATCTCGAAGAATCGGGCGAGACTCACTTTCTCATCTCGCTCCGCCTGACGCGCCAGGACCTGGGCGAAGGCGCTGATGGCGAGACGCCACAGCCGACGATCCGGGTCTGCCACCAGCCGCTCGACACCGTGCAACTGGTTCCAGGCTTCCCAGAAGCCGTCGGTGGCCGGCAGTGTCGTGGCCCAGCTCGAATCGTCGAGCAACCCGGCGAGATCCGGCCGTTCGGGGAGCTCGGTTGCGATGACATTGGCCCAGGCAGCGCCGGTGCGCCGTCGCTCCCGGAGCAACGCCCTCTCCGCACCGAGGCCCAAGGACACCAGTGGCCCCAGCAGGACCCGGCGCATGGCGCGGTCGGCATCGGCAACCTCACCCGGCGAGGTCATCCGGCCGTCGCCCTCGAGCATTGCGATCCGCGCCAGATCGTCGAAGACGCGCACCGCTGGATGGTCGACGAGTCTCGAGTCAGGTGAGTCGTGGGGCACCGATCTCCTGTCCAGGGCCCGGCTCAGTTCGTTGATCAACTCCCGTTTGGACCGGACCAGGACTGCGATGGCCGACGGCCGCAGACCCTCGGTTCGGATCACGTGCTCGACCTCGCGAGCGATCCAGTCGGCCTCGGCCGTCTCCTGATCGAAGACATAGGCCTCCACCCGGCCTCGATGTCCGGCAGGCTGGACCGGCCCCGCCGACCCTGGCAACTCGCCCGATGACACCACCCGGAGAGCAGCACTCAGGATCTCGGCGGGGACCCTGAGGCTCTGATCCAGGACGATCCGGGTCAATTCGGGATGTCGGTCGGCGAATTCGGCGATGTTGCGCAGTTCGGCGCCGCGAAACGAGTAGATCGACTGATAGGGGTCGCCGGCCACCGTCAGATTCCCGTGGCTTCTAACCAGCTTTCGGGCGAGCTCAGCCTGGGCCGGCGAAGTGTCCTGGTACTCGTCGACGATCACGTAGCGAAATCCTGCAGCCAGTTCCTGGCCCTTTGCCGTGTCGAGCATCTCGACCGCTGACACGAGCAACGTTCCGTAGTCGGTTCGTCCGACACCTTCGAGCGCTTGCCGATAGCGGAGGAAGAGGCCGGCGATGCCCCGCCAATCGGCCCGCTCCTCGGCCCGCTCGGCGAGGTCGGTGGGGGAGAGGAGGCGCTCCGAGCATCGGGTGAGGAAGTCGGCGATCTCCGCGGCGAAGCCTCGCGTGCCCAGGATGCCGCGATAGCTGACCGGCCACTTGTCGGGATCCTCGGTTGTGAGCAACTCGCCCACCAGAGCCACCTGTTCGGGGGGCGTGAGTGGGATGGGTCGATTCCCGGCATTGCCTGCCTCCAGCAATCTGAGGGCCAGGGAGTGGAAAGTCGTGGCGTCGACGGGGACACCGGAACCGCCAAGGGCGATCCCGACCCGTCGTCGCATGTCGGCCGAGGCCCGTCGCGAGAAGGTGAGGACCAGGACCTGGTCCCGTCGGGCGCGGCCGGTGTTGACGATGTGGGCGACCCGTTGCACGAGGAACTCGGTTTTGCCGGTGCCCGGGCCGGCGACGATCAGTTGGGCGCCGTCGGGATCCGCCACCACCGGGTCCCAGGCTCCGGGATCGACCCGGATCTCCCTGACTGTCACCCCGCGATCGTAGGTGTCAGGCTGCAGAGGGGAGGTCGGCTTCCTTCGTTTCCACCAGCTCGGCCTCGATGCCGAGGCTTCTCAAGTAGCGGACCGGATCGGCATAGGGGTCCAACGGCCCGTCGGCCCGGATGATCGTTTGATCCTTCTTCGTTCTCATGGTGGAGAAACTACGGGTTGCCTGTGACAGAAAACCGGTTCGCCCTCGTTCCGGCATAGGATGGGAGGCGTATGGCCATAGCCGACACGCCGGTGCTGAAGCCCATCGGCCATGAATTCGACTCACCGATGTATCACGAGGCTGTCGGCCAGTTTGACAGGGTGGCTCGGCTGATGGGACTCGACGACAACGTCGCCGATCGGCTCCGGGTCCCGCAGAAAGCGACCGTTGTCAGCTTCCCGTTCCGCCATGACAACTACTCCGAGGTCGAGACCCTCTTCGGCTATCGGGTCCAGCATCTGACGACGATGGGGCCAACCAAGGGCGGCATCCGCTTCGCACCCGACGTGGACCTCGGAGAGGTCGCCGCGCTTGCGATGCTGATGACCTGGAAGTGCTCGATCGTCGGGTTGCCCTTCGGTGGGGCCAAGGGCGGGGTTCGCCTCGACCCGATGCAGCTCTCCCGCTCAGAGCTGCAGCGAGTGACCCGCCGATTCACGATGGAGATCATCAACGTCATCGGACCCGAGACCGACATCCCCGCACCCGACCTGGGAACCAATGAGCAGGTGATGGCATGGATGATGGACACCTACTCCCAGCACGTCGGCCATTCGGTTCCTGCAGTGGTGACCGGCAAGCCGCCAGCCCTCGGGGGAAGCGTGGCGAGACGGGAAGCCACCGGTCGGGGGATCATGTTTCTCCTCCCACAGGCGGCCGCCACCCGCGATCTCGACACCAAGGACGCCACCGTGGCCATCCACGGTTTCGGCAACGTCGGCCGGTATGCCGCAATTGCCGGCCAGCAGATGGGGACCCGGGTGGTGGCGGTGTCCGACATCTCCGGCGCCGTTTACAACCCTGACGGGCTCGATGTCGAGGCGATGGCGAAGTGGGTCGACGAGAACCGTTTCCTGGAGGGCTATCCAGACGCCGACCACATCGAGGCTGACGGCGTCTTCGAGCTCCCAGTCGACGTGCTGGTCCCGGCTGCCGTTCAGAGTGTGATCCGGGCCGACAATGCCGACAGGATCCAGGCCAAGATCATCCTCGAAGGGGCGAACGGCCCGACCACGATCGAAGCCGACGACATGTTGCGCGCCCGGGAAGTGCTTATGGTCCCCGACATCCTGGCCAACGCAGGTGGAGTGACCGTGTCCTACTTCGAGTGGGTTCAGGACGTGCAGAAGTACTTCTGGACCGAGAACGAAGTGGTGGCCCGACTTCGGGAGATCATGACCCGAGCCTTCAGCGACGTGCACAACATCGCCCAGAGTGAGAACGTCGATATGAGGACTGCAGCGTTGATCAAGGGGATTCGCAAAGTCGCCGACGCCAAGTTGGTACGGGGGATCTTCCCCTAGACCGGCTCGGTGAAGGCGGGGCAGATGCCCTTGAACGAGCACCAGTCGCAAAGCCTGCCCGGCCGGGTAGGGAACCTCCCGGTGGTCATCGCCCTCTCGATCGCGTTCCACAGCGCTCGGAGCTGACCGTCCATTGCGTCCAACTGACGGTCGTCGATGCTGAGGCGATACTCGGTTGGCCCGTTCAGATAGAGGAGCCGAATCTCCTTGGGTGTCTCACCGTTGCGACGGCGGATGAGAAGTGCGTAGATCTTCAAGGCGAAGAAGGCAGGGAGGGCGTACCTCTCCGGTGGCGCCGAGCCGGTCTTGTAGTCGGTGATAACCAGCCGGCCATCGACGTCCCGGTCGATCCGGTCGAGAATCCCCCGGATCACGATCCCGTCGAGATCCTCGAGCATGTCGAGCTCGCGGCCTTCGGGGTCGAAACTGGTCGGGTCTTCGACTCCGAAATAGTTGGCGAGCAGCTCCATTGACTGAAGGCCCCAGGTCCGCTCGGCCTCGGTGTCTTCGAAGAGCCCCTCGAACTCCTCGTCGACTCTCAGCTCGGTCCAGGCCTCGCGGAACAGGTTGTAGAGGAGGTCAGGGGAGCGATCGGGCGCCGGGTGGTCGAACAGCCGCTGTAGGGCGAGGTGGGCCGTGGTGCCTCTTGCCTGATACACCGAGGTGGGCTCGGGAAGCCGGTCGATCGCCCGGAACTTGAACAACTGGGGGCAGGTCTTGAAGTCGCCCGCCCTGCTCGGCGAGAGAGTCGTGAGTTGTCGGTCGGGGGCTTCAACGGTCATTTGAGGCGAGTGTAAGTAGGGGGTGTGACAGGAATGTGGAGCTTCACGGGTCACCGCGAAATCAGGCAGTAGGGCGCGAAAAGAAACCCGCTCCCCGGCTTGACGCCGCGAGGGGCGATACGTACGTTCCCGACTACTGAAACGGGGGAAACCCCGGATTGGAGAAGGAAAGACTTCGGTCTTTCCGGATCGCCACCACGCCGGGGGCCCGCTTTCCTGGCAGGGTGGCATGAGAGCCCCGAGAGGGCTGAGGCTTCGGCCGAGGCTCCCTCGGGGTTTCTCGCGTCCTAGCCTTCCTTGGGTGGAGGACGCCCCTCGCCTTTATGGTGACCTCGCCGGGTGGTGGCCGCTGCTCTCGCCTCCTGAGGAGTATGTCGAAGAGGCCGAGGTCTACCGGGAGATTCTGGTGGGCTCGGCCGCGTCGCCAGTGACAACGGTGCTCGAGCTCGGGTCAGGCGGGGGCAACAACGCCTCCCATCTCAAGTCGGAGTTCACGATGACCTTGGTCGATCGCTCCCAGCCGATGCTCGAGGTGAGTCAGGCCCTCAATCCGGAGTGCGCCCACTTCCAAGGCGACATGAGGTCGGTCCGGCTCGGCGAGACATTCGACGCGGTGTTCGCCCACGACGCCCTTTCATATCTGACCACCATCGAAGACGTGATCTCGACCGCTCGGACTGCCCGTGAGCATTGCTCGCCGGGTGGGGTCGCTCTGTTCGTGCCCGACTATGTGAGTGAGACGTTCAAGGCGGGCACTGAGCATGGCGGCTATGACGACGGAGACCGCGGTCTGCGCTATCTGGAATGGGTTTGGGATCCGGATTCCACGGACCAGACATTCGAAGCGGACATGGTCTATCTGTTGCGGGAGGGCAATGAGGTGTCAGTGGTTCACGATCGCCACCCTCAGGGTCTGTTCCCTACCTCGATGTGGCTGGCTGCCCTCTCGAACGCCGGCTTCGAGGCCGACTTCCAGACGAGGGAATTGAGCGATGGCTCGATGCTTCATCTGTTCATCGGCACCCCGAAATCCACCGCGTGAAATTCGCCCGCGAAAACTGGATCACAGATCGCGAAAACGAATCCCCTGTTGGGTTTGCGGTGGGCGGAGTGAGGGTCTACTTTTCCCGAGCGCCACAGGGGAGACCCTGAGGCACCCCGGACGGTGGGTACGGAGCGGCGAAAGCCGAGCCGGGAAGAATTCCCACGGTACGGGTGCCCGGAGCATCGGGAAACCGAGGCTCGGGGCGGTCGAAAGACCGAACGGGGATCCTTCGGGATCGTCGGGCGGCCATTCGACCGGCGGATCTTCGGATCCGCACCTCCCTGGAAACGGGGAGAGCGGTCACCGGATCGCAGCGGTCTTCGGATCGAGGCAGTCCAGTGAGCGCCCGTCGGAGGCTTCGGCCTACGACGACTCCGAACGGAGTTGGGTCCCCGGCCCGACGCCGATCGGAACGAGAGCCCCGAGAGGGTTGAGGCTTCGGCCGATGCTCCCTCGGGGCCTTCTCGCGTTTCTCCCCGGTGAACGAAGCGAGCATCGGGGGAGTACGGGCGAAGCCGGGGACGGGGGCACTCAACACCCCTGACCTGTAGCCTCCCGGCGATGGCGTACCCCAAGGATCTCCTCGCTCCAGGCGAAACGGTTGTCTACGAATTCGGGTCCCATTGGTTTGCGCTCATGAAGGAGGCCCTGGTCACCATCGCCTATGTGGTGCTGCTGATTCTCCTGGTGCCAGGTGGTGTCAACGGATGGGCCTTCACGATCATCACCTTGCTCTGGCTGTGGATCACGGTCGGCGGGTTCATGGAATGGCGTACCCGAGAGAACGTGATCACTTCCGAGCGCCTGGTTGTTCGATCCGGGATCATGCGCAAGGCAGGGTATGAGATTCCCCTGGAGGTCATCACCGACGTCGGCTTCCGTCAGAACCTGATCGATCGAGCAGTTGGTGTCGGGGACATGGTGATCCAGACCTCGGGCTCAACGGGACAGAACCGGATCACGAACATCCCGGAGCCTGAGAAGGTGAAATCGATGCTCGTCGAAACTCGGCGAAACCGAACCAATTCGATGTCATCCGGGAGGGCGGCTCCACCCGCCGCCGCATCGCCCGGCAAGTCAAACGCTGAGCAATTGGAGATCCTGGGAAAGTTGTTCGACGAGGGCAAGTTGACACAGGACGAGTACGACAACGAGAAGCGAAAGCTTCTCGGCTGAGCAACGGAAGGCATCGATGGGATATCCGAAAAAACTGCTGAGCTCGGGTGAGGAGATCTTGACCGAGTTCCGACCGCATTGGTCTCGGCTCCTCAGGCAGGGCCTGCTCACGATCCTGGTTGTGGTCCTGATCGTTCTGATTGCCACCCGGAGATTCGACGCCAAAGCTTGGGTGATAACCGCCTTGGTCGTGGTGTGGTTCATCGTGGTGATTGCCGAGTTCGTGCGTTGGTGGACCGACAAGCACGTGATCACCAATGAGCGAGTGATTCATCGCAGTGGATTGATCTCGAAGAAGGGGACCGAGATCCCACTCGAGGTCGTCAATGATGTCACCTTCCAACAGTCCGCATTCGAGCGGATCGTCGGTTCCGGTGACCTGCTCATCGAGTCAGCCGGGACCCATGGGCAGTCGTCCTACTCCGACATCCCCCATCCCGAGCATGTTCAGAAGCAGATCTATGAGGCACGGGAGGCGCGGATGGCACAGATGCGGACCGGTGGCGTCCCGGCGGCACCGCCAGCCAACACGGCGAGTCAGCTGGACACGCTGTCCCGACTCCATGACGAAGGCAAGCTGACCGATGAGGAGTTCGAGGCCGAGAAGCAAAAGTTGATAGGAGGCACCTGATGCCCCACATGCAGGACGATTTCCCGCTCAACCTGTCCACCCTCTACGACCGATCCGTCCGGCTCTACCCCGACCAGGCGATCCTCTCGGTGGAGGCTGATCGCTCGCTGACCAGGACCAACTACGGGGAGATTGACTCTCGGGTCCGTCGCCTCGCATCGGCCCTCTCCGGGTTGGGCGTCTCCCTGGGCGACGCTGTCGCCACGTTTGCTTGGAACAATCGCCGTCATCACGAGCTCTATTGGGCCACGGCCAACACCGGTCTGATCTGTCACACGATCAACATCAGGCTCTTCGCCGACCAGGTCGCCTACATCGTCAACCATGCCGGTGACCGGGTCCTTTTCGTCGATCCGGATCTAGTTCCCCTTCTGGCGCCTGTGGTCCCGAGGCTCGAGACGGTGGCGACATATGTGGTGATGGGCCCGGAGGCCGACGAGCGCATTCCGGGATCGATTGCCTACGAGGACCTGATCTCCGACGCACCCGAACATGGCCCATGGCCCGAGCTCGACGAGCGGTCTCCGATGATGCTGTGTTACACCTCAGGAACGACCGGCAATCCCAAAGGTGTGGCTTACACCCAGCGCTCCACCTACATGCACACCATCTCCAACCTGGCCAATATCCCTATGGGACCCACCGACAACGTGCTTCCGGTGGTGCCAATGTTCCACGCCTCGGCCTGGGGATACCCGTTCATGGCGGTCACCCAGGGAGCGCAGCTCACCTATCCCGGTCCCGACCTGTCTGCCGAGGGCCTGGTCCGCCTCTTCGAGAACGAGAGAGTGACGTTCAGCGCCGGTGTGCCCACGGTGTGGCTGGGGATCAGGCAATACCTGGAAGCGCACCCCGAGGCCGACGTGTCCTCGATCCGGGCCTTCCTCTGTGGCGGCTCGGCGGTTCCGCGATCACTGATCGAGTGGTTCCAGACCGAACGGGGGATCCGGGTGGTGCAGGGGTGGGGGATGACCGAGACCAACCCGGTGGCATCTACAGCCGTGCTCAAGCCCGAGATGGAGAGCTGGGATCTGCAACGCCAGCTCGACTTCCTGGAAACCGGTGGGCTCCCGATTGCGGGGCTCAAGGTCAAGATCGTTGATGAGGTCGGGGAGGAATTGCCCCAGGACGGTGTCGCCTTTGGCGAGTTGCTGATCCGCGGCCCTTGGATCGCCGCCGAGTACTACAAGGATCCCAGATCGTCGCAGACCTTCGAGGACGGGTGGCTTCGCACGGGTGACGTGGCCAAGATCACCCCTGAGGGCTACATCAGGATTACTGATCGATCGAAGGACGTGATCAAGTCGGGCGGGGAGTGGATCTCATCGATCGATCTCGAGAACGCGATCATGGCCCATCCCGAGGTGGCCGAAGCCACGGTGGTCGGGCTCAAACATGTGAAGTGGCAGGAACGCCCGGCT
>DATDJH010000045.1:0-2171 GCA_036520635.1 Acidimicrobiia bacterium | reverse complement strand
AGCAGTCGGTCTCACCAATCAGCGCGAGACCACGGTGATCTGGGATCGGGCCACCGGGACCCCGGTTGCGAATGCCATCGTGTGGCAGGACACCAGGACCGCGGACATCTGCTCACGCCTCGCCGAAGGTGAGGGAGCCGATCGCTTCCGCCCGGTCACCGGGTTGCCTTTGGCGACCTATTTCTCCGGGCCCAAGATCCGCTGGCTCCTCGACGAGTACGACCTTCATGATGCGGCAGCCCGCGGCGAGCTGGCCTTCGGCACCATCGACTCCTGGCTGGCGTGGAACCTGACTGGAGGGCCGGGCCGGGGCGCCCATATCACCGATGTCACCAACGCCTCTCGAACCCTGCTCATGGATCTCGCCACCACCACCTGGGATGCGGACATCGCGGTGGCTATGGAGATCCCGACAGTCATGCTTCCCGAGATCATGCCGTCGATCGGGGTGCTCGGCAGCTGCATCGGGCCGTTGGACGGGGTGCCTCTGACCGCCATTCTCGGCGACCAACACGCGGCACTTTTCGGACAAGTCTGCTTCCGGCCGGGGGAGGCAAAGAACACATACGGAACCGGCAATTTCATGCTGCTCAACACTGGCCCGACTCCGGTGGTCTCCGAAGCGGGACTGCTGACGACATTGGCCTATCAGCGGTCCGGCGAGAAGCCGGTGTATGCCCTGGAGGGTTCCGTGGCGGTGACGGGATCCCTGGTGCAATGGCTGCGGGACAACCTCGGTCTGGTCGGTGATGCCTCCGAGATCGAGAAATTGGCCACCACCGTCGAGGACAACGGGGATGTCTATTTCGTCCCCGCCTTCTCCGGGTTGTTTGCCCCGTACTGGCGGCCAGACGCCCGGGGGGTCATCACCGGCCTCACCCGATATGCCAATCGCGGTCATATCGCCCGTGCCGCTCTCGAGTCGACCGCCTATCAGACCCGCGACATCCTCGACGCGATGACATCTGATTCCGGGGTCCGTCTCACCGAGTTGAGGGTGGATGGGGGGATGACGTCCAACTCGCTACTCATGCAATTCCAGGCCGACATCCTCGGGGTGGAGGTCATCAAACCCCGAGTCGCCGAGACCACCGCGCTCGGCGCTGCTTTCGCCGCCGGTCTCGCCGTTGGATTCTGGGCGAATCTCGACGAGATCTCCGAACTCTGGGAAGAAGGCTCGAGATGGCAACCGCAGATGTCCGAGAGTGATCGGGAGCGGTTTTACGCCCGATGGCAGGAAGCTGTGGAACGATCATTGGGATGGGTATGACACGGGGTTTGGCTGCCACCTATCGATAAGATCGCTGCGAGTCGAGGAGGTCTCATCTCTCTGCCTGACATGCTCGCGCTGTCCAGGATCCTGTTGGTGCCTGTGATCATGGCCTTCACGAGGAGTGAGCAGATTCCCCACTCCCTGGCCATTGCCGCCTGGCTTTTCGCCCTGGCCGCATTTACCGACTATCTCGACGGCTATTTCGCTCGAAAGATAAGTGGGGGCACGGTCCTCGGCGCCTTTCTCGACACGACCGCGGACAAGATCCTGGTCACCGGGACCCTGCTCGCCCTGGTGTCGATCGACCGGGTCTCGGTGTGGCCGGCCGCACTGATCATTTTCCGTGAGTTCGGTGTGATGGCCCTGCGCGGCGTGGTGGCGGCACAGGGCGGCCTGATCCGACCCTCGACCTGGGGCAAGCTGAAGACGGCGACGCAGTTCGCGGCCTTGTTCCTGGCCTATTTCAGATTGGCCGAGCCCTGGGGCCCCTGGTACCTCGATCAGTGGGCGATGTTGGTTGCCGTCGTCGCCACCATCGGTTCGGCGTGGGGCTACACCACTGCTTTCTGGCACACGGTGCGCGCCGAGCCTGCCGGCACCAGGCGGTGAAGGTCGCTGTCACCGGCGGCTCAGGTGTCGTTGGAGCGGCCGTAATCAGGCATCTCGTCGAAGCCGGCCACCAGGTGCGGGCCCTGGCCCGAACCGGTGCGGCCTCCGACAAGGTGAGCTCGATCGGGGCCGAGGCGGTTCCCGGTGATGTTCTCGATCCGAAAAGCCTCGCAGAATTGGTCTCTGGCGCCGTACGCGTCTTCCACGTAGCCGGGGTCAACGACATGTGCTCGATGGACCCGGGGCACATGGATCGGGTCAACATCGTTGGCACCTCCAACATTCGTGA
>DATDJH010000044.1:0-4497 GCA_036520635.1 Acidimicrobiia bacterium | reverse complement strand
CATCAAGGTGTTCTCGAAGCTGCGGATGTCCTTGGGGGCGACAGCGTCGTCGACTATTTGACGAGCCTCCTCCAAGGTCCGGGCCACTCCAGTTTCAACGGCCGCGACATCAACGGTCGCGAAGCCAAAATCCAGTTCACTCATGGGCCGCGACGGTAGTGGAATGGCCCACTTTCAATCCAAAGCCTCTTCCTGATGCACGGTGCGTCAAATACGATGCGACCTGCAATCAGAAGCGGGCCGGAGGGGCGAAAAGGGCGGTCGCCTGATCCATGGTCAAGGCCTCAGCAGCGTTGAAGCCAGGTCGGTTGACGGCGGCCCTGATCCCGCAGTGGGGGTCGGGCAACTCCACGGGAGAGTCGCTCCCACCAATGAGATTGATTCCGGCCTCCTCCAGTGAGTGGAACGGATAGACCCGTTGCATCCTCTCCTCGCCAAGGCGCTTGTGAAGCCAGGACGCCTCCGATCCGAGGAACGCCGGCTGCACCGAAGCGGTGACGCCGAGCCGTGCCATCCGCTCGATGGTGGCCTCGGTGAGGAGGGAGGCGTGCTCCACCCGCAGCAACGACGGATCGGCGCCGTTGCTGATCAGACTCTCGAAGACATCGAGGACGGCGTCGTTGGCCCGGTCCCCGATCGCATGGAGGGCCACCCCGCCCCCGATTTCGAGAGAGGCGTCGGCCATGGTCAACGCCTGTCCGGGGTAGAGGCGCAGGGTGCCGGTGGCGTCCGGCTTGTCGGAAAACGGCTCGTACATCGAGGCGGTATGCCCCCCGAAACTCCCATCGGCGAAGCCCTTCCAACCGGAGAAGCTGAGTCGGCCATCGGCTTCGGCGATGCGCTTGGCGGCGGAGACCAGATCGGAGGGGTTCTCGGTGATCACATAGACGTTGATGTCGAGGGGGAGCTCGGGCGCCATCCGGCAGAGGGCCTCCAACTCGTCACCCACCCCGCACCAGATCGGATCGGTTGCCGAGACCATCCCGGTCACCGAGCCCAGGTCGTAGTCGAGGAGCCCTCGCAACGCCTCGAGGACGTCTCCGTCGGATGGAGCTTCGGCGAGGGGGGCGATGGCGTTTCCTATGACCAGCAGGGCGGTTTCCCTGAGGACCCCGGTGGGGAATCCGGTGCGGTCCCGATCGAATGCCCCGCCTGGCGGGTCGGGCGTCGTCGCGTCGATCCCGGCGAGTCGCAACGCCTCGCTGTTGGCGACTGCAATGTGCCCGCAGTAGCGATAGAGAACCACCGGGCGGTCGGGCACGGCTTCATCGAGATCGGTTCGCGTGGGGAGCCGGAGCTCGGCGAGGCCCTCGTCATTGAGACGCTGGCCGATGATCGCCCCCGAGGTCTGTTCGGCCCTCGCGGAGACCCGAGCCTTGACCTGCTCCAGGTCCGCCGAGTCCATCAGTTCGAGCCCGGTTTTCATCTGGGCGTAGCCCATCGGATGGAAATGGTGGTCGTGGAACATCATCGGAGATGGGCCGGCATGTGGTCGTCGATGATCGTCCTCAGGTCCTCATGGATCTTGCCGTTGGTGACAACAAAGGCGGACGGCTCGAGGTCGTTGACCCCGCCCTTGCTGTTGGTGGCGGTCCCGCCTGCCTCGGTGACCAGGAGCATGGCCGCCGCCGCGTCCCATGGCTTCACGCCGTGTGGCCCGGAGTGCTCCCAGTAACCATCGAAGCGACCACAGGCCACCCAAGCCATGTCGAGGGCTGCGGCGCCCATGCGTCGGGAATCCCGGGATCGGGTCATCACCTGTTCCATGGCATCGAGATAGGCGCCGGCATGCTGGTGACGGTCATAGGGAAAACCGGTTGCCAGCAGTGAGTCCTCGAGAGATGCGGTGTTTGACACATGGATCGCCTGCCCGTTGCTGCGCGCCCCTTCTCCAACCGCGGCCACGAATTCCTCCTGACGGCTGACATCGATCACCACCCCGACCAATGGTTCGCCGTTGTCCCACAATGCCACCGAGACTGCGACATGCGGTACGCGGTTCACGAAGTTCACCGTCCCGTCGAGAGGATCGATGATCCAAACCCGGGCACCGCGCCAATTGGCACTGCCACCGCCCTCTTCCGCGAGGATCGAGTCATCGGGGAAGTGGTCTGAGATGACCTCGGTGACCGCGGCTTCCGCCTCCCGGTCGATGTCGGTCACCGGGTCGACCACGCCCTTCATTTCAGTGTCGAATGGCTCCTCGAAGCCGCGCCGAATCACCTCCGCGCCGGCGCGCGCCGCTCTGACCGCGACCCAGAGGTCACCTTCCCACATGCCCGGCACTCTACGGAACGTGAAATCCCTACCCTCTCGCCGGTGACTGGCCTGTTGCTGGTTGTCGGTGGGGCTGCTCTCGCCGGCCTCGCCTTTCCCCGAATCGGTCCCGGGTGGCTGATCCTGCCCGGCGTTGCGCTGTTCCTGGCTGGCTTACGGACCGCTGCCAATCGCAGGCAGGGTTTGATGCTGGGCGCGGCCTACGGCCTGGTCTTCAACGCCATCTTGCTCTGGTGGTTCGTGGAGTTGGGTCTGGTGGCGGTCATCCCTCTGGTGTTGTACCAGGCCACTTTCTGGGCGGCCTATGGGTGGTGGTTGTCGAAGTACAACGACCGTGGGTCGGGCACCTGGTTTCTGCTCGTGGTCGGCGGCTGGGCCGTCACCGAGTTGATCCGCTATCACATGCCAGTCCTCTCCTTCGAATGGGGAGCGGTGGGTTACGGGCTCTCCGATCAGGTGTGGGCGCGGAATTTCGCCCCGATGTATGGGACGACCGGGGTGACGGTGCTGGCAGTAATGACCGCCGCCGGCCTGGTGGCGGTTTGGAGGAGGCCGCGCAATTGGTGGGTTTTGGTTCCGGTGCCGGTGTTGGCCCTCGGATTTTGGTTGTCTCAGTTCAACCCGACGGAGATCAATGTGTTCGCAGACTTTCCGGTCGCCATCGTTCAAGGCTCGACTCCCTGCCCCTTCGAACACTGCCCGCCCGACGAGCGGCTCCGGACTTTTCAGCAGCACCTCGAGTTGACCAAGACCATCCAGCCAGGTGACGTGTCCCTTGTGGTGTGGGCCGAGGGCTCCACCGGCGGTTTCAACGCCGACCCGGTACAGAACCCGGAGGTCGGAGAGGCGATCGCGGCCGAAGCAAGACGAATAGGAGCGTGGTTCCTGGTCGGGTCGGATCGACCGATCAGCGAAACCCATTGGGAGAACGTGAACATCGTGTTCAACCCCGAGGGGGAGATCGTCGGTGAGTATCAGAAACAGCACCCTGTCCCGTTTGGGGAGTACATCCCGATTCGTCCCCTATTCGAATGGATACCGGCTCTCGACCAGGTACCCCGGGACATGATCCCCGGCGACAATCCGGTGGTATTCGACCTCGGTGATGGTCTCAAGATGGGCTCGGTGATCTCATTCGAAGGTGGGTTCGCGCGATATCCGAGACAACACGTCGAGGAGGGAGCGAACTTCATTGTGATCGCCACCAACGAGGCCTCCTATGGGACCACTCCTGGCTCCGATCAATTCATCGGGATGACCAGGATGCGGGCCGCCGAATTGGGGCTCGATGTTGTCCACGCCGCCGTGACCGGGAAGTCCACATTCATCGATGCGTCAGGCGCATATGGCGAGGAGACCGGGCTGGGGACCCAGGAGGTCCTCTACGGAGGCGTGGCAGTCGGCCGCACCCCATCTATCTACGCCCGCACCAGCGACGTCCTGATGATCACTGCAGCCGTCATCGGTCTCATCACCTGGTGGCGGGCTCGCAAGCCTCTGGTAGCTTCCGCCGACCCCGAGGAGGATGAGAGCGCATGAGCGAGGCCCTGGAGAACCTGCTTTCCGAAGACCGCAAGTTCCCCCCACCGCCGGAGTTCACCGCCGCCGCCAATGCCCAACCGGGGATTCATGAGTCGGCCGCTGCTGACTATCTCGGGTTCTGGAAAGAGCAGGCGCTTTCGCGGATCACCTGGGCAACCGAGCCGACGGTGGTGCTCGACGACTCGAATCACCCCTTCTACAAGTGGTTTTCCGATGGTGAGCTGAATATCTCGGTCAACTGTCTGGATCGTCATCTCGAAGACCATGGCGATCAGGTCGCTTACAACTGGGTGGGGGAGCCTGGTGATACCCGGGTCCTTACCTACTCCGATCTTCACGCCGAAGTCTGCCGGTTCGCAAACGGGTTGAAGAGCCTGGGGGTCGAGACCGGCGACCGAGTTGCCATTTATATGGGGATGGTCCCCGAGCTCCCGATAGCGATGCTGGCCTGCGCCCGGCTCGGGCTGGTCCATTCGGTGGTGTTTGGCGGCTTCTCTGCCGAGGCTCTCTCCAGCAGGATCATCGACGCCGATGCCCGATTGGTGATCACTCAGGACGGGGCCTGGCGTGCCGGCAACGTCGTCCCGCTCAAGGTCAATAGCGACCTCGCGGTGAGCCAGACTCCTGGGGTCGAGCACGTGGTGGTGGTCCAGCGAACCAATCACGGCGTGGAGATGA
>DATDJH010000043.1:0-3894 GCA_036520635.1 Acidimicrobiia bacterium | reverse complement strand
CGATAGCACCGACACCCTTGTTGCCTTTTCCGGCCTGGTGACCATGGATGGTCTTGCCATTTTTGCCCGGTTCGCCTTGCTCATCGCCACCGGGCTCGGGCTGCTTGCCGGCTGGCGCTTCGTCGAAAGCCTCGGTCGTCGGGGGGCCGAGGGTCTCGCTCGGGTGCTCCTAGCGCCCACCGGATTCTCCATCATGGTCGCCTCCAACAGCCTGGTCATGATGTTCCTCGGGCTCGAGGTCGGCTCGATCGCCCTCTATGTGCTGGCGGGGCTGACCAGGGAGCGCGCCGAGTCCGACGAGGCTGCGATCAAGTACTTCCTGCTCGGCTCGTTCGCCTCTGCCCTGTTCATCTATGGCGTGGCTCTTCTCTACGCCGGGACCGGGTTCTTCGAGATCCTCGACATCCGCCGGTATCTGTCGGACTTCATCGTCCGGAGCCCTGCCGTGATTCACATCGGCCTCGGGCTCATCGTGGCCGGTCTCGGGTTCAAGGTCTCGGCAGCTCCGTTCCACAGCTGGGCGCCGGACGTCTATCAAGGAGCCCCCGCCGGGATCGTCGGCTACATGGCGGCGGTCGCCAAGATCGCCGGGTTCGTCGCCATCGCCCGGGTACTGCTGGTGGCTCTTGGTGACCTCGACGCCACCTGGCTGCCGGTCGTTGCCGGCTTGGCCGCTCTCTCTATGCTTGTCGGCTCGGTGTTGGCCCTGGTGCAAGGCGATGTTCGGAGAATGCTTGCCTATTCAGGGGTAGCCCATGCCGGGTTCATCATGACCGGGGTCGTCGGCGGGACCACGGATGGGGTCTTGTTCTACCTGGCGATTTATTCGATTCAGCTCGTTGGGGGCTTCGCTGTGGTGGCTGTGGTCAGCGGGTTCAGCGGGGCCAGGTCCTCGATCGACGAATATCGGGGTTTAGCCCGGCGCAGTCCCGGCCTTGCAGCCTGCTTCACGATTCTTCTGCTCGGAATGGCCGGACTGCCGCTCACCTCTGGGTTCATCGCAAAGTTCGGTGTCTTTTCGGATGCCTGGGCCAACGAATACCAATGGCTCGTGGTGGTCGCGGTGCTCGCGTCCGTAATCGCTTTTGCCTTCTATATCCGGCTCATCGTCGTGATGTACATGGACGAGGGCGAGGGGGAGAGGTTCAAAGTCGTCGGCTCGGTGCGGTGGGTCCTGGGCCTCGCCGTCCTGGCCACTCTGGTGTGGGGCATCTTCCCCGCCTCCCTCCTCCAGTTGGCTGCGGATGCGTTACCGCTCTAAGTCACTGGTCCTGGCGGTTCTGGTCTCCGGGTTTCTCCTAGCTCTGGGAGGCACCGCATTCGCTGCAGAGACGTCGTCGTCCGATCTGGTCATCATTCCGGAGGGCGACACCGTCTCCGACGATCTCTATGCCACGGGGCTCAAGATCCTCGTCGAAGGGGTCGTCGATGGCGATCTGATCGCCTTTGCGGCCGAGGAGGTTGTGATCTCAGGGCAGGTGACAGGAAATGTCATTGCCATCGCCCCCAAGGTCACCATCGAGGGCTCGGTCACGAAATCGGTGCGGGCCACAGGTAGGGAGTTGGACGTGACGGGCGACATCGGCGGCGACGTCGTGGCCGCAGTCGCCAGCGCCACGTTCGGCTCGGAGTCCGAGGTAACCGGCGACGTCGTCATCTGGGGGCTAACTGTGAATGCCGCCGGCTCGATCGGCGGGGACTTGAGCGGAACCCAGCGCCGGGTGTCGCTCGAGGGTGAGGTGGGGGGAGACGTCAACCTGAGTGTCGGCAGGCTCACGATCACCGGACCGCTTACGGTGGGTGGGGATCTCGACTACCGATCGGGAGTGGAGGCTTCGGGCTTGGATCAGGCGACCGTAGGTGGCGCTGTGGTCCACAAGACCCCGGTGCCCCCCAACATCAGGATCCGAGCTCTCACCCTCCTCACGAGGATCTTGGTGGTGCTTGGTCTTTCCGCCGCGGCCCTGCTGGTGGCATGGGGTTGGCCCGAGCGCACCGCCAAAGCGGGCGTCGAGGCTGGAACCAGGCCATTGAGGGCCTTGGGGAGGGGGGCTCTGGTTCTCCTCACCCCGCTCCTGCTCGCGGGGTTGGCTGCGCTCATCGTTGCGGTGGCACCTGCTTCCGCCAGTCTTCCATTGCTGGCGATCTTCGTCCCCTTGATCCTGGTAACCGCCGGGATCATCCTCGTCATGTGCCTCGTCGCCGGGATCCCCGCCGTGATTGTCTTGGGACGTCTCCTCCCCGGAGACCGGGGGATGTTCGGGGCGATCGCCATGGGATCACTTCTGGCCGGGGTTGTCTGGATGATCCCCCTCGTCGGTTGGATCGTGCCACTGGTGATTCTCCCCTGGGGGCTCGGCGCATGGCTGCTCACATTCAGGTCTGAGGCGAAAGCACCTTCCGCATCGTAAGTCTTGACTTACCGTAAGTCGTGACTTACACTAGGTCTCGTGCTTGCCACCGCCCAATTCGACGCCCTCGGAGATGCCACCAGACGCGATGTCATGGGGATCCTCCTCGAGCGTCCACGGTCGGTTGGTGAGATCGCGGCCCGGCTTCCGGTCAGCCGTCCCGCAGTCTCTCAGCACCTCAGGGTGTTGGAGGGATCGGGGTTGGTGACTCACCGAGCCGAGGGAACGCGACGCATCTACTCGACCTCCGCTTCCGGTTTGGCCGAGCTCCGTAATGCGATCGAGCAAATGTGGGACGACACGCTGGCCCGGTTCGCCGCGGCTGCAGAGGAGGAGAATTCATGAGCACAGAGACGATTCCGGCGGTGCTCCGCTCGGTCGAGGTTTCAATTCCGCCGGAGCGCGCCTTCGATGTGTTCACCCGCCGCATGGGCGAGTGGTGGCCATTACACACCCACTCGATAGGCGAGGAGCGAGCGGTCAGCGTGAGGTTCGAGGGTTGGACCGGAGGCAAGGTCGTCGAAATCGTGGACGACGGCACGGAGTGGGAATGGGCCGAGGTGCTCGCCTGGGAGCCGCCACACAGGCTGGTTCTCGCATGGCACCCCACGGAGAATCCAACTGTCTCTACCGAAGTCGAGGTGCGCTTCACCGGATTCGAGGGCGGCACCATGGTCGAGCTGGAGCATCGGGGCTGGGAGCGTCTCGGCGACCTGGCAGCGGCAGGGCGTGTCGACTACGACCAAGGCTGGCTGCCCGTCCTGGGCCTCTACCAGGGCCTCGCCAACAATTGACCACCATGTCTCTCGGTTTCGAGTGGTGCCGATCGGGGTAGGTAAGGGGATGCACACAAGGAGACAGATTTGTTTTGCGCCCACGCCCCATGCACATGTCAGGCAATGAATGGAAGGCCGTATTGCAGTGAGAACTGTCGGATCAGTTCGGACGTCAGCACTATGTGCAGCTGCGGCCACTACGAGTGCGAGGCGGACCCCAGTGTTCGGACCCGCGGTCGGAGGATTTCATGAGGAATCGAACCTCAACCACCCTCGCCGACCTCAGCAACGCTTCACCTGACAATTAGGTCATTTCCACCTCGACCCGACCGTCGAAGACCTTGCGGGGCGGCTCTCCTGAAGGGTCGGGGACCACGGTTATGAATCCGATTTCGACCAGGTCGGACGATGATGTCCCTATCAGCAAATCGACCCGACCGGGCTCGACGACGTAGTCAAGGTCCCGGTTGTAGAAGCCGATCTGGCCGATTGGCAAGCCAAATCGCAGCAGGGCGGACTCTCCGGCCGGCACTTCGACCCTCTTGAAGGCCTTCAACTCCAAGACGGGTCGGGTGACGCTGGCTTCGGGGTCACGCACATACAACTGCACGACTTCGTCACCATCGCGCGACCCCACGTTTGAAACACGCGTCGTGATAGTGACCGTGTCGTTCCACCCGGCTTGTCCGCCGGCGACTGTCGTTTCC
>DATDJH010000042.1:0-12053 GCA_036520635.1 Acidimicrobiia bacterium | reverse complement strand
CCCCCAGGATGACCCGGAGAATCGTGCCATCGATCAGAAACATGACGGACAACCCGATGGACAACGTGATTGCCACCGCCGCCATCCATTTCATGCGAACGGTGAGCCCACCGGCTCGATAGCCCTTGATCATCTTCCCGTAGACAGGGTGGTTCACCATCCAGTCGTGAAGCTTGTCCGAGGACATCGAGAAGAAGAAGGCGGCCAGGATTACGAAGTCGAATGTCGGGATCCCGGGCAGGAAGCTGATGGCAACGAATCCGAGACAGATGATTCCGAGAACGAGATAGATCCCGCGGAGCACGCGACTCCGTGGTTTGCGGGACGCGACGGGTTGATCGGCGCTTAGCGTCACCGGGCGAAACCTATTGCCCTCGTTTACTGACGGCGAGTCGGAAAAGCGTTGCGCGCTATACGTTCTACGTCCTACTAGGGGACATCTGTCGCACGGCTACTCTCCGGCGTAGAACGTAAAACGTAGAACCTAGGACGAGAAATGCCCATCGTTTCCCCCGAGAAATACCGAAAGATGTTTGAGGCCGCACGCAGTGGTGGCTATGCCTTCCCCGCGATCAACGTGGCCGCCTCCACGACGCTGATCGCTGCGTTGGAGGGGTTCAGCGAGGCCCGATCCGACGGGATCGTCCAGGTCTCCTATGGGGCGGCGGAGTTCGCCTCGGGTCAGTCGAACAAGGACATGCCGACCGGTGCTCGGGCCCTTGCCGAGTTCGCCCATGTGGTTGCTGAGAAGTACCCGGTCAACATCGCGCTCCACACCGATCATTGCCCACCGGATCGGGTGGACGGCTTCATCCGCCCTCTTCTCGAAGTCAGCAGGCAGCGGAAGGCAGCCGGGCTCGGCCCGCTCTTTCAGTCACACATGCTCGACGCCTCGGACCTTCCCATGGAGGAGAACCTGGCTCTCGCCGCGGATCTGCTGAAAGTCTGCTCCGAGGTCGATGTGGTCCTCGAGTTGGAGATCGGGATCGTCGGTGGCGTCGAGGACGCCAGTGACAACGAGAACATCGACCGGGGGAAGATGTACACCTCGCCAGAGGACATGGTGCGGGTCGCCGAGGTCCTCGGCACGTCAGAGGGCGGCCGCTACCTCCTCGCTGCCGTCTTCGGGAACGTCCACGGCGTCTACAAGCCAGGAGCGGTCAAGCTGACCCCGGTGATACTTCGAGATGGGCAGGCGGCGGTCGAAGCGAGATTCGGTGAGAGCAGCCGCCACTACCTGGTCTTCCACGGTGGCAGCGGCTCGACCCTGGATGAGATCCGGGAGACCCTTGGCTACGGGGTGGTCAAGATGAATATCGACACCGATTGCCAGTACGCCTACACCCGCCCCATCGTCGATCACGTGATGACCAATTACGCGGGCGTCCTCAAGGTCGACGGCAACGTCGGCGACAAGAAGGCCTACGACCCCCGGGCCTACATGAAGAAGGCAGAGAGCGGGATGGCGGCGAGAGTCGTCGAGGCCTGCGAGCAGCTTCAGTCGGCGGGGAAGACGATCGGCTGAATTGGGCGCCCCACCAGAGTCGATCACCTGTGTCGAGTGTGGCGGCATCGCCCACCTGATCTCCTTCCTCCCACCCGACGACGACCTGGAGCCGGGGACTCCCCTCGCCTACCGCTGCTCGGATTGCCTGGACCGTTTCGATGTGGTCTGGGAAGAGGGAGATGGCGATGTCACGCCCGAGTGACGACGAACTGGCCCTACATCGGACGATCGACCTGACCACCCTCGGTCGCCGCTCGGGGAGACCGAGCCGGATCGAGATCTGGTGGTTCTACATCGACGGCAGCTTCTTCATCACCGGAACCCCCGGGCCCAGGGACTGGTACGCCAACGTCCTGGCCGATCCAAACGTGACCATCCACGCCGGAGAACATGACCTCCCGGCCACCGCCCAACTGGTCACAGATGTCGAGACCCGGTCCAAGGTCTTCGACTCGGAGTTGACCCGTTGGTACTCCAGCCAATCACAACGGCAACGGCTGATCGATGAGTCACCCATGGTGGAGATAGTTTTCTAATTACAGTTGTGAGTGAGTACTCACTCAGTTACACTGCGACCGTGACCACCAGATCCACCCGTGCCGAGCCGCTGGCTCCCGACGATCGTCGTCGGGCCATCATCGCTGCGGTCATCCCTCTTCTAACCGAGCACGGGTCGACAGTGACCACCAAGCAGATGGCCGAGGCGGCTGGGATCGCCGAAGGCACCATCTTCCGGGTTTTCCCCGACAAGCACGCGCTGATCCACGAGGCGGTCCGGTTCAGCATGGACCCCGCCCCGGTAGTCCGGGCTCTCTCCGAGATCGACCAATCCACCCCCTTCGAGGTTCAATTGACGGCAGCGGCCCGCATCATCTTCGAACGATTCCAGGGGGTCATCGCCCTGATCACCGCCCTTCGGACCTCACCCTCTCCTGATGCCGCTCCGCCAGCCGGGCCCCCTCCGTTTGTGGCCGAGGCCAATGCCGCCATCAACGGCGCCCTGACCGAGTTGTTCGAGCGTCACCGTGATCGCCTCCGCATCGAGCCCGCCCGGGCGACTGCCGCTTTCCGCGGCCTGATCCTCGCCAGCGGCCATCCGATGATGGGGCACGGCGAGAAGCTCGCCGTCGATGAGATCGTGGACGTTCTCCTCACAGGTATTGCCGATCCCGTCTCAGAAGTGGGCATCTGATGCTGCTCAAGATCGTCAGGGAGTACTTGCGGCCGTACAAGAAGTGGCTGACCATCGTCGTGGTCCTCCAGCTGATCGGGACCATCGCATCGCTGTATCTGCCGACCTTGAACGCCGACATCATCGACAACGGCGTCGTCACCGGGGACACCGACTACATCCTCCGGATCGGGGCGATCATGCTCGGCGTCTCGATCGTCCAGGTCGTGTGCTCGATCATCGCCGTCTACTTCGGGGCGCGAACCGCGATGGGCTTCGGGCGTGACCTGAGATCATCGATCTTCCATCGAGTGGCCGACTTCTCAAGCCGAGAGGTTGCGAGCTTCGGGGCACCGTCGTTGATCACCCGAAACACCAACGATGTGCAACAGGTGCAGATGCTGGTCCTGATGACCCTCACCATGATGGTGATGGCCCCGATCATGATGGTCGGAGGCGTCATCATGGCGCTACGCCAGGACGTCGGCCTCGCCTGGCTCGTGGTGGTTGCCGTTCCCCTGTTGGGGATCATCGTCGGCTTCATCATTTCCCGAATGGTCCCTGCCTACCGGGTGATGCAGACCCGCATTGACACCGTCAACCGGGTGCTGAGGGAGCAGACGACCGGGATCCGCGTGCTCCGCGCTTTCGTCCGGGAGCCATTTGAGACCGATCGATTCGGACGGGCCAATCAGGAGCTGACCGACGTCTCGCTAACCGTCGGGCGCTGGATGGCGGCCATCTTTCCTGCCGTGATCCTGGTCCTGAACCTGGCCAGTGTTGCGGTCCTCTGGTTTGGTGGCATCAGAGTCGAGGCCGGGGTCATGGAAATCGGATCCCTGACCGCCTTCCTGGCCTACCTGATCCAGATTCTGATGTCGGTGATGATGGCGACCTTCATGTTCATGATGGTCCCGAGGGCCTCCGTCTCCTCTGACCGCATCGGCGAAGTCCTCGGCACCGACTCATCCGTTGTGCCTCCGACTTCTGGCGTCACCGAGGTGCCCAGTCGAGGCGAGCTCGAGCTGCGCGGAGTCGGTTTCAGCTACCCCGGCGCTTCCCATGCTGTCTTGAGCGATATCAGCTTTTCTGCCCGCCCCGGCCAGACGACGGCCATCGTCGGGTCCACCGGCGCCGGCAAGACGACCTTGGTGAGCCTCATCCCCCGGCTCTTCGACGCCACGGAAGGGAGCGTCCTCGTTGATGGTGTCGACGTCCGCGACCTCGACCCAGACACCCTCTGGTCGAAGGTCGGCCTGGTCCCCCAGAAGCCTTATCTGTTTTCGGGGACCGTGGCCTCGAACTTGCGATACGGCAAGCCCGACGCCACCGAGGAGGAGATGTGGGAGGCCCTCGAAATCGCCCAGGCGCGCGACTTCGTGGAAGAGATGCCGGAGGGCCTGGAGTCACCGATCTCCCAGGGGGGCACCAATGTCTCCGGCGGCCAGCGACAGAGGCTCGCAATCGCACGGGCGCTAATCCGCAAACCGGAGCTCTACCTCTTCGACGACTCGTTCTCTGCCCTTGACCTGGCCACTGATGCACGACTCCGACGAGCCCTGAAGCCGACCACGGCCGACGCCACGGTCCTCATCGTCGCCCAGCGGGTGTCCACGATCGCGGACGCCGACCAGATCCTGGTCCTCGAAGACGGGGAAGTGGTCGGGCTCGGCAGCCATAACTCCTTGCTCGCGACCTGCCCCACGTATGTCGAGATCGTCGAGTCGCAACTTAGGGCTGAGGTGGCCTCATGAGCGATCGCACCATGAAGACCACGGAGCGGATCCAGGGACAGCCCGGGCCCGGTCGTGGCCCCTTTGGCGGCGGCATGATCGCTCAGAAGTCGGCGTCCTTCGGACCCTCGGCCAAGCGCCTCGTGGGCCGACTCCGTCCCCAACTTCCCAAGGTGATTGCCGTCTTTGCGGCGGCGATCGCCAGTGTTGCCCTGTCCGCTGTGGGGCCCAAGGTCCTGGGCAAGGCCACCGACCTCATCTTCGCCGGCGCCATCGGAAAGCAGCTCCCGGCGGGAATGACCAAGGCGGAAGCCATCGCGGCCGCCGAGGCACAGGGGCAAACCCAATTCGCCAAGATGCTCTCGGGCATGGACGTAGTGCCCGGCCAAGGGATTGACTTCCATGCGTTGGGACAGGTTCTCCTGATCGTGCTCGCCCTCTACGCCGGATCGGCGCTGCTTGGCTACCTACAGGGATTCCTCCTCAACGATGTGGTCCAAAGCACCGTGTATCGCCTGCGCTCCGACGTCGAGGAGAAGCTGAATCGGCTCCCGCTGCGCTACTTCGACCGGCAGCCCCGTGGCGAGCTGCTGAGTCGGGTGACCAACGACATCGACAACGTGTCACAGAGCTTGCAGCAGACGATGAGCCAACTCCTCACTTCGCTGCTCACCATCATTTTCGTGGTCGCGATGATGTTCTGGATCTCACCGACCCTTGCCTTGATTGCCATGGTGACGATTCCCATCACCATGGTTGTCGCCGGGCTCGTGATGAAGCGGTCGCAGGGTCAATTCGTCACTCAGTGGCGTCGAACCGGAACCCTCAACGCTCAGATCGAGGAGGCCTTCACCGGGCATTCATTGGTCAAGGTCTTCGGACGGCAGAAGGAGGTTCAAGCCACCTTCGAGGTCGAGAACGACGGGCTGTACGAGGCCAGCTTCAAAGCACAATTCCTCTCTGGACTGATCATGCCGATCATGATGTTCATCGGGAACCTGAACTACGTGATCATCGCCGTAGTGGGCGGGCTTCGGGTGGCGAGCGGGACCATGAGCCTTGGTGACGTGCAGGCCTTCATCCAGTACTCCCGCCAATTCACCCAGCCGGTGACCCAGGTCGCGTCGATGGTCAACCTCCTGCAGTCAGGAGTGGCCTCTGCGGAGCGGGTGTTCGAGCTCCTCGATGCCGATGAAGAAGTGCCCGACGACAGCAAGCCGCAGATGGCTGCGGAAAGTCACGGCCGCGTCGTCTTCGAAGCCGTGTCCTTCCGCTACGACGAGGACCGCCCCCTCATCGAGGACCTCGCCCTCTCGGTGGAGCCGGGACAAACGGTCGCCATCGTGGGGCCAACCGGGGCCGGTAAGACGACTCTCGTGAACCTGATCATGCGGTTCTACGAGCTTGACCGGGGTCGAATCACCCTGGACGGAGTCGACATCGCCCATCTCCGTCGCTCCGATCTTCGCTCTCAGATCGGCATGGTCCTCCAGGACACCTGGCTGTTCCACGGGACGATTCGGGACAACATCGCCTACGGGCGGCCCGATGCGACCGAGGACGAGATACTCGAAGCGGCCCGGGCCACCTTTGTCGACCGGTTCGTGCACAGCCTGCCCGACGGTTACGACACCGTCATCGATGACGAGGGAGCCAACGTCAGCAGTGGTGAGAAGCAGCTGATCACAATCGCACGGGCGTTCCTTGCCGATCCCGCCCTACTGATTCTCGACGAGGCGACCAGCTCGGTCGACACCCGCACCGAGCTCCTCCTCCAACATGCGATGGCGGCGCTTCGAACCGACCGCACCAGCTTTGTCATCGCCCATCGCCTGTCCACGATCCGGGACGCCGATCTGATCCTGGTCATGGAGGAGGGCCGGATTGTCGAGCAGGGAGACCACGCCGAGCTGATCGCCCTCGATGGCTCCTATGCCGCGCTCTACAACTCGCAGTTCATGGGGACGAACCAGCCACCGGAGCCCGAGCCCGCGATGAAGGTGGCCTAGTCCTCCCTCCAGCGATGCACCCGGATTTCGTCAGGGTCCACGCCGAGTCTCCCGCAGAACGCAACAAAAGTGTCCCGGGGCACGCCCTTCCACTCCAGGTCATCGAGGGTCTCGGTGATCGGCACATCGAGGCGCAGCGTGGTGAGCTCCCGATATAGATAGACCTCATCCTGACGCTCGCGCAGGGTGGCGGCCAGCTTGTCGGCACTCCGAACTGTCACCTCCCAGTCCCCCGCGTTGGCCGGGATCAACTCGAGACGCGGATATCGGAAAAGCACAGTGCCTGCCGATTTTGCCCCCCACCCAGGCAGACCGGGAACGCCATCGGCGGTGTCGCCCACCAGAGCCAGATAGTCGGGGATGGATTCGGGACGGACCCCGAATTTCTCGACCACCGCGTCCTCGTCGAGGATCTTCTGCTCTCGTCGGTTGTAGGTCACGATCCGATCGCCGATCACCAGTTGGCACAGGTCCTTGTCCGGAGTGGCGATCACCACCTGATCGACGTCTTCCACCCATCGGATCGCGGCGGTGGCAATCGCATCGTCGGCTTCGAAGTCGATATTGCGCCACACGACCACACCCAACGCCTCGAGAGCCTCTTCGGCGAACGGGAACTGTCGGAGGAGACCGGGCTCCATTCCGGCCGACGACTTGTACGCGGGAAACATCTCGTTTCGGAACGACTCGATGACGGTGTCGAAGCTGGCACCGATATGCGTGACCCCTTCGCGCATTAGCGAGAGTGTGGACATCATGATGCCGAGGGTCGCCTTGACATCGAGCCCGTCTGCTCCCGGCACCGCGTCACGGTTGGGGGCGAAGTGAGCCCGGAACAGCTCATAGGTACCATCGAGGAGGTGGAGACGCACGACACAGATCCTAAGCCGGAGCCGGAGCCGGATCCCTGGGATACCGTCAGCTCCGAGTTCGGTTCGCTGGGTGATCGGCTCAAGGACACCTATCGCAAGGTCGCGTCCGATCGCGGTCCATCAGAAGACGACATCAAGGGAGCATTCGCAACCTTGATGGGCGCCTGGGACCAGGTCGCCGAATCGGTGACCAGCGCGTTGCGTGACCCGGTGGCGAGAGAGCACCTCAAGAAGGCCGCAAGCTCATTCGCGACGGCACTCGGCTCCACAATCAGCGATCTTGGCGACGAGTTCAAAGGCCGAACAGACGAAGAGGAATAGCGGTCGGTGGCCAGTCCCCTGATCTCCGTCGCAGAGTTGGCCGATCGTCTCGACGACGTCGTCGTCTTCGATCTTCGTTGGTCTATCGCCGACCCCCACCATGCAAGAGCCGCCTATCAGCAGGCGCACATTCCTGGAGCGGTGTTCGTCGACCTCGACACTGATCTGTCAGCTCCGGTTGGTGACGGGCGCCACCCCCTGCCCACCGCCGCCGAATTCACCCGCACCCTTGGAAGGTTGGGCGCCGGGCCAGGAGACGAGATCGTGGTCTACGACGAGTTGGGCGGCTCGATCGCGGCCCGCCTGTGGTGGATGTTGCGCTCGATCGGCCACGAAGAGTCCCGCCTTCTCGACGGGGGGCTTGGAACGTGGATCGCAGCCGGTCTCCCGGTTACCGCCGAGTTGCCCAGACGCCGGTCGGTCTCCTATCCCGAAGCTTCGAATTTCAGCGGTGTGGCCCGCATCGACGACCTGGCCGGACGCCAGCTCATTGATGCCAGAGCCGCCGAACGTTATCGGGGAGAGGTCGAGCCGGTGGATCCCAAAGCGGGCCACATCCCGGGGGCGATCAACATGCCAACGAGCGGGAACCTCAGTCCGGCAGGAAGTTTCCTGACCCCGGGCGAGCTGGTCGAGCTCTATCAGGAGACGCCCGACGATGCGATCGTGTCATGCGGGAGCGGGGTCACCGCCTGCCATGCCGCTCTGGCAATGGTCCTTGCCGGCCATGCCATGCCCGACGTGTACATCGGGTCGTTCTCGGACTGGTCCCGGCGCGACCTACCGGTGGTGACGGGCGACCTTCCTTGATCAGCCAGAGGGCCTTCGAAGCCATCGAGTCGTCGAACACCGACGAATTGCTTCGGGTGATCGACGGTTTGTGCTCGGCCCAGGCATGGGACGACTTGGTTGAGCTTCGAGCCAGGTGCCGGGAGGCGGTGGGGCGAGCCAAGCAGATCTGGGGAGTTGAGGAGCACATCCGTTTTCGGTTGGCGTTGGAGTCGCCTCCTGTCTTCGCCGGGCCCGTAGTGTCTGAGGGTCAGGCGCGATTCGCCCTCGGCCCCCTGCCTGAGGTGGCCGCCAGCACCAAGACCTGGGCGGACATCGAGCCGTATCTGGACATGGGACCGGAGCGGCGAACGTTTGCCGCAGAAAGGGTTGTGCGCGGCGAGGATGTGCCCGAAGCAGGTCTCGATCTGCCCGGCTCCCTACAGCCCTGGGAGCCCGGTTACCAGCTAGCCACTTACAAGCGTGACAAGGTGGAGGCGCCGTCGCCGCCGCCCGCCACCGTCACGGAGACACCGCTACCGGCGACTGTCGATTTGCTCGACGACCCACAATCGGAAGCCGCCCTGGCCGATCTCGTCCAGCCTTGGACCGACGAATCGAACGGGCGGTGTCAGGTGACAGTCGTCACCGGCGACCACCTGGCGGCGATCCGCGCACTTGGCGCAACGATGTGCCTGGAGGCTGACATCGGGACACAGTTGGGTCTGGCGTGGATGGGCTGGGCGGCCGCATCGGGAGGTGCTCACGGAAGGCGACGCGGTGCCGCCGCCGGCCGCCATCTCGCATGGTGGGCGACTTCGGTGTTGGCGGATCTCTCCTGGCCGTGTGCCCCCGACGAACTGGGCGCCGCGGCCTCCCGTTTTCGCTGGTACTGGTTCGACGAAGGAAGCCCGAGCACCGGCTGGGCCTTGAGACTCGCCATCGAGGACCCGGAAAATGATCTCTCCTGGGCAGTCTCAGCCGTGGATCTGATGTGAGGGTCTTGGCCCTCCGTAATTGAGCTACACAGGTCCGTATATGACCCCTAAACGCAACAATTAGGGAAGGGGTCAGGCGACGATGGTCTCGATGGTGTGCCAGCCGCTGGCACCGTTGGGAGCCGGCGGGACAATCGCCTCAGTCTGGACCTCTCCTTCTCCATCCGTGGCGCGCACCCGAATCCGGTGTGTGCCAAGGGGGGCGTCCCATTCGATTGACCACTGTCGCCAACTGTTGTCGGAGAGCGGTTCGGAGAGCTCGGCATCCAGCCACGGTGAGTCTTCGCCGAGCTGCACCTCGACCCTGGAGATGCCCCGGTTCGGCGCCCAGGCGACGCCCGCCACCTGGCGGGGTCCCATCGGCACCTGCGAACCGGAAGCCGGAGTGTCGATACGGCTCTGGGTCTTGACCGGCGCCTCCTTGGCCCAACCTCGCGGCACCCAATAGGCGTCGAAGTCATCCCAACGGGTGAGTTCGATCTCCGAGATCCACTTGGTTGCCGAGACATACCCATAGAGCCCGGCAACGACAAGGCGAGCCGGGAACCCATGCTCGAACGGGAGGGGCTCGTCGTTCATGCCGACGGCAAGCAGCGCATCACGGCCGTCATACGCCACGTCGACCGGGAACCCGACCGTGAAATCGTCCACAGACCGGCCAACGATTTGCTCGGCATCGGGTTGCACCACGGCTCGATCGAGGATCTCGGTCAGAGGCACACCAAGCCATTTCGCATTGCCGACCAGATCGCCTCCGACCTGGTTCGAAACGCAGGACAGAGTCACGTACCGCTCCACCATCGGCATGTCGAGGATGTCGGCATAGTTGATGGAGTAGGGACGATCGACCATGCCTTTGATCGACAATGTCCATTCCGGCAGGTCGACTCTTGGCACCGAGAACGCGGCGTCGATCCGGTAGAACGATGCATTGGGTGTCACCACCGGGCTCAAGCCCGAGATCCCGGTGAATTCCGCGGCGGCAGGCACCGGTGCCACGGCTTCGACAGCGGCGGGGAGCACGACTTGCTCCCGCCCCGCCAGAATCACCTTTCCCCGCTCCAGGAGAACGCGTCCAACACCTGCGGAGAGGGCCGCCAGACCCAGAACCGCGCTGACACCGAATATGAAGGAGCGCCGGGACGGATTTGCGGACTGTTCGACCCCTTCTGCCACAGCAACGGGTGGGTCGAGCCCGAGGAGCCACTGCAACGAGACCAGCCCGGTGAGCGCCGCCAACCCGCCTGAGATCATCGCGGTGCCCAGGCTCACGGCCGGCTCTCGACTCGCAGCCAGCGCCCCGAGCACTCCGAACCCGATGAAAGCAGCCATGGCCACTCCGAAATGGTTCCGGGCAGCCATGCCGACCAAGCCGCCGAGGAGGATCACCACGAGAGTCATCCCTACGAGAAGGGCCAGCTTGTCGTTGGTGTTGAAGACCGAAATCGCCCAGTGCTTGATCGATTCGGGAACGATGTCGATGACCCAGTTCCCGACCCCTTCGATCAACGAGGGAAGGCTGGAGAAGATCCCGGCGGCGAGCTCGGAGACGCCGAGCGCCAGGGCGGCGGCTGCGGCCCCGGACAGGGCATCCTTCGATCGAGTGGAGCTCAATTGACACCTCAGAGTAGGAAGACCCCGGATAAACCGACCTAAAGGCAAGTTCGTTGCTGGTAGAACCAGTGGATGATGGATTTGATTGCGGGCGATGATGGGTTGGCTCGCTGCTGGTGGGGGGCGGAGCCGGAGATCTATCGGGGATACCACGACACGGAATGGGGCTATCCGGTCACCGAGGACCGGAGGCTGTTCGAGAAGATCTGCCTCGAAGGGTTCCAGGCGGGTCTGTCCTGGCTGACCATCCTCCGCAAACGCCCCAACTTCCGGACCGCTTTCGCCAACTTCGAGATCGAGCAGGTGGCGGTCTTTGGGGAGCTGGATGTCGCACGTCTGCTCGGGGACGAGGGGATCGTCCGCCATCAGGGCAAGATCCGCTCCACGGTCAACAACGCCCAACGAGCTCTGGACCTGGTCGAGGAGAAGGGAACCCTGGCCGCCTATTTCTGGGAGTGGGCCGATCCCGCCGATGTGCCCCCATCGGACATCGCCCCTACAACCCCTACCTCAACCTCCCTCTCTAAGGATCTCAAGAAGCGTGGCTGGACATTCGTAGGCCCAACCACGGTCTATGCCTTCATGGAGGCCATGGGACTGGTCAACGATCATCTCGACGGCTGTCATGCTCGGCCGAAGTGCGCCGAAGAACGGCAGCGGCTGCTGGGCTCCGGTCTCTAGATTCGCAGTCATGCTCGATCGCCCAGCATTCACCATCGGCATCGAAGAGGAGTACCTCGTCGTGGACCGCGAGTCACGTGACCTGATCAAGAACCCTCCTTCCGAGATGTGGGACTCGCTTCGGGAAGTGCTCGGGCCCCAGGTCACCCCCGAGTTCCTCAAGGCTCAGATCGAGGTGGGGACGAAGGTTTGCACCAAAATCCAGGAGGCCCGCGAGGACCTGGCCAACCTGCGGCGTGACCTGTCAGGTGTGGTGAGTGAATACGGGGCAGCGATCATCGCCGCCTCAACCCACCCCTTCGCCAACTGGTCGGAGCAGATGACGACGGAGCACCCTCGATATCAACGGCTGGCTGCCGACCATCAGCAGGTGGCTCGA
>DATDJH010000041.1:0-4011 GCA_036520635.1 Acidimicrobiia bacterium | reverse complement strand
TTCCCGAACATCCCGATATCGCCGGACCTCTCGGTCGGTGCCGAGGGAGGTGGCGACTGTTGTCGTTGTCATCGTCATTTCCTCAATTTGGGCAACAAAAAACCCGCATCCTGTGCCGGTGCGGGTCTGGTGTCTGTCTTGCTAATTGTTCAGGACATCACTACCCAACCGGCACGGCGGCACACATACATGTGCAGGCGCAGACGCGGTGGGTGGAGTGATAGGTCATTGCTGGGGATGGTAGGCGGGTTTGGTGGTTCGTCAAGACGCGGCGCCGTAATTGGGATCTGTAGGGGTCATGTACCGACCTGTGCGTCCCAACTACGGATGAGGGAAGTCAATTGGAGAAGGTCACCGAGAAGGCGGGCGCCCAGCGGGAGACCACCCGGCCGTAATTCTCGCCCGCGGTGAGCATGTCACCCTCGGCCAGGGCATTGACCGACTGCTGCACCAGGTCGACCGACTCGTCGAAAACCAGATCCTGGGGGTCGAAGAGCTCGGATACGTTCGAGTAGTCCAACTCGAGCATCGAGTCGTCCGGGAAAAGGTCCAGCCACTCCGCAAGTTGCCCCAGCTCCTCAGCCGGCCCCTGGAAGATCTGTAACCCCCGCAACACTTCGAGGGCATGCTCCACCCGCTCCCGCGCGACCAGGAGATCGACCCGATACCGGAGACGGGCCTGGCCACCGATCTGATAAAGCTCCTTGTCGTCGGATACGAAGGCGCAGAACCAGCGCACCGGGACGTGCCAGGTCGAAGTGAGAACGTGGGAACGATGGGAGGGATGCTCCTCGCGATAGCGGCGGAGCTCCTGATCGGCCGAGCGGGCGGCTTCCTCTGGGATCAGCCCGGCCCCCATCCCTCGAAAAGCGTTGGCGAAGGCCACTGTCGACTCGAGGACTCGCAGCCTCAGGTTCCGGGGGCATACCAGACGCCGACCGTTCCAATCCACGGCCCAGTCACCGTCCGCCTCGGTCTCGGACAAAAGCCCGTAGGACCGGACGAAACCGGGAACCGGGTCGTCGCCGTCGGCGACCTCTGGGCTGTAGACCCTGAGGTAGGCGGTCTTGATCACGCCCTCATGCTCGCAGAGGTCGATGGGTAGTATCGAAGGACGGTGGTATTCGACCAGGTCGCCCGGGAAGGTCACGAACAGATCGTCTACGGGTACGACCCGGTATCCGGCCTTCGAACCATCATCGCCATCCACTCCACGGCTCTCGGTCCCGCTCTCGGCGGGACCCGCTTTTATCCATACGAGAGCGAGGAAGCGGCCCTCACCGATGTGCTCAGACTGTCCAAGGGCATGACCTACAAAGCGGCAGCGGCCGGGGTCGACGTCGGAGGCGGGAAAGCCGTGATCATCGGCGACCCCCGAACCGACAAGAGCGAGCGCCTGCTTCGGGCCTATGGGCGGATCGTCGACAGCCTGCGGGGCCGATACATCACTGCCGAGGACGTCGGCACCACAACCACCGACATCGACGTCATTCGGCGTGAGACCAAGTGGGCCCTCGGAACCTCGGTGGCGGAAGGGGGAGCCGGCGACCCGTCACCGGTGACAGCGCGCGGTCTGTTCAACGCGGCAAGGGCCGTCGCCGAGTTCATTTGGGGCGACGCAGATCTCGCCGGCCGCAGGTTTGCAGTCCAGGGCGTTGGCAAAGTGGGCGCCGCCTTCGTTCAGCTCCTCGTCGAGGCTCGCGCCGAGGTCATCGTCTCTGACGCCTTCGAGAGCGCCACCAAGGCTGTCGTCGAGAACTTCGGGGTGAAGAGCGTCGACCCCGACGAGATCCATCGCGTCGACTGTGACTTCTACTCACCATGTGCCCTCGGAGCCGGGCTCAACGAAACCACAATCCCCCAGCTGAATTGTCAGGCAGTTGTGGGCAGCGCAAACAACCAGTTGGCCACCGACGAGGATGGCGATCGGATCGCGGAGAGGGGAATCGTCTACGCCCCCGACTTCGTGGTGAACGCCGGCGGGCTGATCAATGTCTACGACGAACTCCTCGGCTACTCCAAAATGCGGGCCCTGCATCGGGTAGATGGAATATTCGAGGCAACCAAGACCATCCTCGAGATATCCAAACGCGAGGCGATCACTCCCAACCAGGCCGCGGTGAAGGTGGCGGAGGCGAGGCTCAAGGACATCGGCGACCTGAGGCGGTTCCGGAGAAGCGGAGACGACCGCAATTGACGATGTCCCATCGCTCCTACGGCATGGATTTCGACAGAAACCTGCACCATGGGGAGCTCGGACTGACCGACGAGCAGATGGTCGATATGTACCGCCTGATGCTGATGTCGCGCCGCGTCGACGACCGCATGTTCGCTTTGCAACGCCAGGGTCGGGCACCATTCGTGGTCGGATCGTCGGGTCACGAGGCAGTCCAGGTGGCCTCGGTGTTTGCACTCGACCGCTCCAAGGACTGGATCCTTCCCTATTACCGGGACATGGGGGTGGCGCTGGCGTGGGGATTCACCCCTGAGGACATCTTCCTCGGTGCCTTCGCCAAGAAGTCCGACCCGATGTCCGGCGGCCGCCAGCTGCCCGGCCATTGGTCGAGCCCCGAGCTCAGGGTCCTCACCCAGTCCTCCGTGATCGGCACCCAGTACCCGCACGCAGTCGGTGTCGCCCAGGCCATCGTCAACAAAGGCGAGGATGCCGTGGTGGCCGTCTATGGGGGGGAGGGCTCGACCTCGGAGGGCGACTGGCACGAGGCCATGAACTGGGCCGGGATCCGCAAGCTCCCCATCATTTTCGTGATCGAGAACAACAACTATGCGATCTCGGTGCCCAGCGAGGAGCAGGTGGCAGGGAGCATCGCCACCCGTGCCACCGGCTACGGGTTCCCTGGGGTCGAGGTCGACGGCAACCGGACGCTTCGCGTGCTCAAGGTGATGCAGGAGGCCGTGGCCAGGGCCCGTGCCGGTGAGGGCCCGACCCTGATCGAGGCCGAGACCTATCGCTATTACGCCCACACCTCCGACGACAACGACACCCTCTATCGGAGCCGGGAGGAGGTCGAGACCTGGCGCAAACGCGACCCGGTGGCCAGAGTCCGCCAGTATCTGATCGAGAACCGGCTGCTGACCGAGGCCGAGGAAGACGCACTAGACGAAGCCGTGGTCAAGGTCCTGGCGGCAGCGGTAGAGGTGGCCGAGGCCGCGCCGCCACCCGATGAGCCAACGTCCCGGGTGTACGCCAAGGTCATCGAGCCCGGGCCAGCGGTCACCGAGCCCGAGCCGGCGCCGACCGGGGAGACGGTGAATCTGATCACGGCGATCAACCGTGCCCTCCACGAGGTGTTCGAAGCCCACGATGACGTTGTGCTCTTCGGGGAGGACGTCGCCCGACGCAAGGGTGGGGTTTTCAAAGCAACTCAGGACCTGACCGACCGCTTTGGGGCCGACCGGTGCTTCAACACCCCGATCGCCGAATCGTCGATCATCGGTGCCGCGATCGGTATGTCCGCCGCCGGTTTCAAGGTGATCCCCGAGATCCAGTTCGCCGACTACATCCACCCGGCCTTCGACCAGTTGGTATCCGAGGCGGCGAGGATCAGCTTCCGCTCGGATGGCCGTTGGCATGTGCCAATCGTGGTTCGGACTCCCTACGGGGCGGGTATTCACGGAGCGCTCTATCACTCCCAGTCCATCGAGTCGTTCTATTCGCACGTCCCGGGCCTAAAGGTCGTGGTCCCCTCGACGCCGGCGGATGTCAAAGGCCTGCTGTTCACCGCGGTTGAGGACCCCGACCCGGTGATTTTCCTCGAGCCGAAGAAGCTGTACCGGTTGGCCAAAGGCCCATATCCCGAGGGTGAGCACCGGGTCCCTTTGGGCCGGGCCGCCCTTCGCCATCAAGGCACTGATCTGACCATCATCGCTTACGGGGCGATGGCCCATTTCGCGATGGAGGCAGTCCCCGTGCTCGAGGAGTTGGGTATCAGCCCCGAGGTGATCGACCTTCGCAGTCTCAAGCCACTCGATTGGGCAACCATCGAAGAGTCG
>DATDJH010000040.1:0-2662 GCA_036520635.1 Acidimicrobiia bacterium | reverse complement strand
CCCCGACTGGCTATGTTCTCGCTCGGCATGAGTCGATCCCCTTCGAGGAAATGGTGGCAGGACGCCGTCTTCTATCAGATCTACCCGCTCAGCTTCGCTGACTCCGACGGCGACGGCTACGGCGACCTCGAAGGCATCATCTCCCATCTCGACTACCTGACGGACACTCTCGGGGTGGATGCGATCTGGCTGTCGCCGTTCTTCAAGAGCCCGATGGACGATTGGGGGTACGACGTCTCGGATCACACCGATGTGGACCCACTGTTCGGTGACCTGTCCATCGCCAAGCGGATGATCGACGAGATCCACAAGCGGGGGATGCATGTGATCGTCGACTACCTCATGAATCACACCTCCATCGAGCATCCCTGGTTCACGGAATCGAGAAGCTCGGCCGACAACCCGAAACGGGATTGGTATGTCTGGCGCGACCCCAGGCCTGATGGATCCGAGCCCACCAACTGGATCAGCGTGTTCGGCGGGCCGTCGTGGACCTTGGACAACGCCACCGGCCAGTACTACCGGCACACTTTCCTTCCTCACCAGCCGGATCTCAATTGGAGAAACCCTGCGGTCCGCGAAGCGATGTACGACGTGGCCAGGTTCTGGCTCGACCTTGGAGTCGACGGATTCCGGGTCGACGCCGCCCATCAGATGATGAAAGACCCCCGGGAGCGGGACAACCCACCGGCGCCCGAGGACCACACCCGGCCCTGGAAGGACATGGGGGATTACGACCGGTACGTGCATCTCTACGATTTTGCCCACCCCGACGTCCACGACGCCCACCGGGAATTCCGCTCGGTCCTCGACGCCTATCCCCACGACCCGGTGTCCGTGGGAGAGATCCACATCTTCGACCTGCCCGAGTGGGCGGCGTATTACGGCGAGCATCTCGACCAGATCCACATGCCGTTCAACTTCCATCTGATGGTGACGCCTTGGGATGCGGCGAGTATCAGGGCAGTCATCGAAACGGTGTTGTGGCACGTTCCTGAAGGGGGCTGGGCCAACTGGTTGCTGGGCAACCACGACGAGATCCGCCTCATGACCCGTCTCGGTCCGCTCAATGCTCGTCTTGCGGCGATGCTGCTCCTGACGCTTCGGGGGACACCTTTCCTCTACTACGGCGACGAATTGGGAATGCCCCAGTCTGAGATTTCCCCTGGAGAAGGTCGTGATCCCTGGGGCGAGAACGTCTCCTATCTGAGCCGGGACGGTTGTCGGACGCCGATGCAGTGGGACGACTCGCCGACGGCCGGGTTCGGCGACAACGGGTCATGGCTCCAGGTCGACCCCTCCTTTGTCGAACTGAATGTTGTTGCAGAGTCAGGCGATCCGGGTTCGATGTTGGCGCTCTATCAGCGACTCCTGGCTTATCGCCGTTCCTCGGCGGTCCTCAGGGAGGGCAAATACGTCTCCCACCCTGCATCCAATGGCGATGTCCTGGTGTTCGAACGATTCACCGAACAGGAACGCGTCATCGTTGCTCTCAATCTCAGCGACCAACTTCAGCTGCTGGACCTTCCCGAGGGCTCAGTCGTGATCTCCACCAACAGCATTACGACGCGAGCTGTCGGCAGCGAGGGCATCTTCCTCGGACGTCGTGAAGGTGTGATCATCGAGGTTTTAGTGCCGTGACGAGGCAAATCAGGCTATCTTCGCAAGCAACACATTCCTGGAGGAGATGAGTTGGCCGAGATCAAGCTCGACGGAGTCGGAAAGGTCTATCCCGATGGCACCAGAGCGGTCGGTGACCTCAACCTGACGATCAACGACGGGGAATTCCTGGTCCTCGTGGGACCGTCGGGCTGTGGAAAGACGACGGCGCTCCGAATGATTGCCGGTCTCGAGGAGATCAGCGAAGGGACGATCACCATTGGCGAAAAGGTCGTCAATGACGTGGCTCCCAAAGACCGGGACATCGCCATGGTCTTCCAAAACTATGCCCTCTATCCCCACATGTCGGTCTTCGACAACATGGCCTTCGGTCTCAAGCTGAGGAAGTTCAAGAAGGAAGAGATCGATCGGCGGGTGAAAGAGGCCGCCGACATCCTCGAGATAGGGGAATACCTCGAGCGCAAGCCGAAGGCGCTCTCGGGTGGCCAGCGACAGCGGGTGGCCATGGGGCGGGCAATCGTTCGCGAACCTGCCGCCTTCCTCATGGACGAGCCGCTTTCCAACCTCGATGCCAAGCTCAGAGTCCAGATGAGGGCCGAGCTGGAAAGGCTTCACACCAGGTTGGGAACCACCACGGTCTATGTCACCCACGACCAGACCGAGGCGATGACTCTCGGCGACCGGGTTGCCGTACTCCGCCCGGTTTCGGCGGCACGGCCTTTCAACCTGCAGCAAGTGGGCCCGCCGACCGAGCTATTCGACAATCCGGACAACCTCTTCGTCGCCGGATTCATCGGAAGCCCGGCGATGAACCTCACTTACGGTCACCTCGAAGCCGAAGGTGACCAGGTGTGGGCGGTGACGCCCGCGGGGTTCAGGGTCAAGGTTGACCCTCGTTCCTTGGCTGCGCATCCTGGCATCGAGACCAAGATGAACCAGGAGTTCGTGATCGGCATCCGCCCCAACTCTCTCGAGGCGGCTCAGGTAGCCGGGCCCGATCCGGACAGGACCATCACGGCCCAGGTAGAGGTAACAGAGATGC
>DATDJH010000039.1:0-7332 GCA_036520635.1 Acidimicrobiia bacterium | reverse complement strand
ATCTGACCTATCGCTTGGCCCGGAGCCACGGCAAACTCCTGGGTCTGCTCGCCCACTTCGCCCGGAACTACCGATATATGCCCGTGCGTCAAATGCCCGTTCTCCCCGGTGTAGGGCCTCCATTCGAAGGCCGGGAATTTCCTGGTGCGGGTCGAGGAGAACTTCCGGCGATCGTGAATGACGTAGAGGATGCGCGGATCCCGGGACAACCTGAGTGTCTCAGCTACCTCGTCGACGAAGCCGCGAGTTCCTTCTGCGAAGTCGAGGGCGCGTACCGTCCCCAGGCCGACTCTCGGGCTGGGACGGTGGTCCGACTTCGGGCTGTTCAGGTCGTGTTGCTTGCTGGCGACGGTGCCGTCGGTGCGAAACTTTCCGGGACGTATCGCTTCGATCTGCATGCCGAAGGTGACGATCGCCCCCGCCGCCCGCCACTCCTGACCGGCATGGTTCACCCCGTCGAACCTGAAAACCATTAGACGAAACCTAACCGTATCGGGGCAGCTAGCTGAGCTGCTTCCGGCCCTCGGTCTCGTCGTCGATCACCTTGCCGGTCGGAACGAAGTTATGACTGAGATAGAAGGGTCGGGGTGATCCCTTGCCCTCGCCCCAGCTGGTGACGAGGGTGGTGTCGCCCATCTCCAGACACTCCTTCGCAATCAAGTCGAGGACGCGGCCTCCGATCCCCCGCCGCTGGTGGAGACGATCTATCAGCAACCGCCAGAGGTATGGCTCGGGGTGATGCTCGGTGCGGAGAGCAAGCATCACGAAGCCGACGACCTCGTCGTCCGCAACTACTGCTCGCATCCAGGGCACCACCGGTGCGCCGTCGATCACCTCCGGGAACAGGGCGTCGGCGAACGACCAGACCATCGGAGCTACGAACGCCTCCTGAGTCTTGTGGGTGCCCAGTCTCGACACGACGCGCTCGTTCTCGGTGACGAGCTCGACAAGGCTCACGTCCTTTGGTGGAGCCTGCGGACGGTTACGCCACTTGTCCCAATCCTCATGGATCAGTCCGTAGATCCAGTCGTCCTCATTCGCATCCTCCAGCCAGAAGGACAACTTGGTATGGCCCTCGTAGAGGAATCCGGTCCGTTCCATCACCATCGCCGAGGCGATGTTTTCAGGATTGAGCAAGCCAAAGACCCTGGTGACACCGAGCACATCGAATAGGTAGGCGACGAGAGCCTCCATGGCCTCGACGGCGTAGCCGTGGCCCCAGTGCTCGCTGGCGAAGGTGTACCCGATCTCTGCAGTTCGCGCCTTCTGGCTCAGGTGCAGTGCCAGATCACCGAGGGTCTCCCCGCTCTCCGCATCAGCGACGACGGCCATCCACCACTCTTCATCCTGAGGCCCATCCATTGCGACCAACTCGGATTCGACCGTCTTGGCCTGTTCCGCAGTGAACGGCACAGCCCAGTTCTGATATTTGGCGACGAGTGGGTCGTTACGCCTGGCTTCGAGCGCGACCGCGTCACCCGACTGGAAGGGTCGGATCAGCAAACGTTTGGTGCGGATCGGCTCGAACACGTTGCGATTCAACCAGGCCAAGGACGATCTCCCGACCGATTTCCTCAGGAGCGGAAACGGTCGAACGGCTCGAGTTCGATGCCGGCGTCCGTCAGGTCTCGATCCACGTGCTCCAGAACGCTTGTCAGGTCGATCGGCTTCAACGCGGACCATGGATCGACGTCCATGCGCGCGTCAACGCCACGAAGTTGAATCCCATCCGGTTCGACCGATGTCAGCTCCTCCCAGGCCAGTGGGGCCGCCACTGGGGCGCCCGAGCGGGGTCGAAGCGACCAGGGTGCCACCGAAGTCGACCGACCCGTGTTGCGCATCCAATCAACGAAAACCCGCTCCTCACGGTCCGCCTTGCGGAACGCAACGGTCAACAACTCCTCATGGGAAGCCACCGCCAGTTCGGCAGTGCCTCGGGCGATCCGGGCCACCGCTTCGAGGTCGAGGCCTGGCCGCAATCGGGCTCGAAGGTGATAGCCCTTGGATCCTGAAGCGAGGAGCACCGTCGGAATCCCGTAGCCCTCGAGGAATGAGCGCATCGCGACCGCGGCCTCCCGAACCAGCGCCACCCGTTCCGGCGGAGGATCGAGATCCCATATGACCCAGTCAGGATGGTCTTCGTCCACGATGCGAATCGACGGGACATGGAATGTGATCGCCCCGAAGTTGGCAAAGAATTCAATGCCCTCGGACGTGTTGACCACCGGGTAGACCGTGGTGCCACCTCCCTCCTTTGGGAGCTCGTGACGCCCGATGAGGTCTTCCGGGTAGTGGTCGGGTGCGTTCTTCTGCATGAACCCTTTGCCCCCGATCCCCTGCGGAAAGCGCTCCACTGAAAGGGCTCTGCCCTCGATGAATGGCAGCATCCGGCTCGCAACCTTTGTGTAGTAGGCGACCACTTCGCCCTTGGTGATCCCGTCGTCGGGAAAGACAACGCGCTCAGGGTGGGTCACCTCCATGAGACCAGCCTATTTCTCCCCCCAGCGAACAGAGTGAGCGTTGGAGGAGAGAGCCCGAGAAGCCGGCAGTGGGGAGCCCCAGGTGCGGATACCATTGGCCGATGCCAAGTCAGGATTCCAAAGCCAAAGTCACCGGGCCCGCTTCTTATTTTCCGTCGATCGAGAAGAAGTACGGCCGACCGATCTCCGAGTGGCAGGAGATGATCCGGTCCAGCCCACTCACCAAGCACATGGAGCTGGTCAACTGGCTGAAGTCTGACTACGGGATGGGCCATGGTCATGCCAACGCTCTCGTCGGCTACACCCTCGACGAGAAGAGGTGGAAAGCCTGAGCCTCACTCCTCGGGGATGACGATCCAGAGGATGAGGTAGATCAGGATCTGAGGGCCGGGCAGAATCAGCGAGAGGACGAACAGGAGCCTCATCGTGTTGCGGCTCATCCCGAATCGATCCGCCAACCCAGCCGCGACGCCAGCAATCACCCGGCCCTCTTTGGGACGCACGAGACGCGGCACATCGGTCATAACCGGCAACCTACCCGCTTCCCGCGAGCCCTCTTGCCTTCACTCGCGCTTTGAGCGAACATATGTTCGATGCGATCCGAGGCGTCCATTCTCCATGCCGACCTCGACGCGTTCTATGCGTCGGTGGAGCAACGGGACAACCCGGGGCTTCGCTCACGCCCCGTGATCGTCGGCGGTGGTGTTGTCCTGGCGGCCAGCTACGAAGCCAGAGCCTATGGAGTCAGGACCGCGATGGGTGGTGGACTGGCACGTCGCCTCTGCCCGGACGCAATCGTTGTCGAGCCACGGATCTCGGCATATTCCGAGGCAAGCAAAGCCGTGTTCGAGGTCTTCAAACACACCACTCCCCTGGTAGAGGGGATCTCCATCGACGAGGCCTTCTTGGACGTGGGCGGGTTGAAGAGAATCTCGGGCTCACCGATTGAAATCGCGAGGCGTCTGAGACAAGAGGTGCTCACCGAAGTAGGCCTGCCTATCACGGTCGGGATAGCCCGGACCAAATTCCTGGCCAAGGTGGCCAGCGCGGTAGCCAAGCCAAATGGGCTCCTGGTGGTGGCACCCGGATCCGAGTTCGACTTCCTGCACCCTCTCCCGGTGGAAAGGGTTTGGGGAGTGGGCAAAGTCACCGCAGACAAGCTGCATGAGCGTGGAATCAACACAGTCGGGGACATCGCCGAGCTGGCCGAGCCGTCGTTGGTGGCGATGCTGGGTCGGGCAGCGGGCCGGCACCTCCACGCCCTCGCCCACAATCGCGACCCACGTCCCCTCGAGGTGGGCCGCCGCCGCCGTTCGATCGGATCGCAACGAGCCCTCGGACTGGGGCCTCGATCAATCGAGGAACTCGACACGATCCTGGTCGGGCTGGTCGAGCGTGTCAGTCGCCGACTCCGTACTGCGGGAAGGGTGGGGCGAACTGTCGTCCTGCGACTTCGATTCAACGACTTCTCTCGGGCCACCCGTTCGCACAGCTTCTCGCGCCCGACGGCCCGCACCCAGACCATCCTCACTGCACTCCGTTCACTGCTCGCCGGTGTGGTTCCGCTCATCGACAGTCAAGGCCTCACCCTGATCGGTATCGCCATCGCGAACCTCGACGATGACGATGCGCTGCAATTGCCGTTGCCATTCGATCGGGAGCCAGGATTGGCTCTTGACGAGGCAATGGATGAGGTCAACGATCGGTTTGGATCGGCCACCGTGACCCGGGCGGTCCTCCTCGGCAACGATCCGGGCCTGACCGTTCCTCTGCTCCCCGACTAGTCGGATCAGGTTCCAGCAGCATTCTGTCGCCCGGAGGGAGGAATCGTGTGTCCGCCTATATTCCTCGCTGATGCAGACGTTTCTGTTCACCGACATCGAGGCGAGCACGCGTCACTGGGAAGAGCAGCCCGTCGCCATGGCATCCGCCCTCGCGCGACACGATTCGATCATGACTGGAGCCATCGATCGGGCCCAAGGCACACTCCTCAAGACGACCGGCGACGGGGTGATTGCCCGCTTCGACTCCGCCGGCAGCGCGCTTGCGGCCACCCTCGATGCCCAAAGGGCTCTGAGTGGTGAGGCCTGGGGCGTAACCGGACCGCTGCGGGTTCGCATGGGCATCCACGCCGGAGAGACCGAGAGCAGAAACGGTGACTTTTTCGGGCCTTCGATGAATCGGGCGGCACGGATCATGGCCGCCGGTCACGGCGGTCAGGTGTTGGTTTCAGGGGCCGCGGCGGAGCTTGCTGGAGAGCACCTCCCACACGGCGCGGTATTGCGAGACCTGGGCATGCACCGCCTCAAGGACCTGACTCTTCCCGAGCATCTCTACCAACTGGTGCACCCCGACATCGAGAGCGAGTTCCCGGCACCGGTCACCCTCGATTCACGGCCCCACAACCTTCCGCTACAGGCCACGGAGTTCTTGGGACGGCGCAATGAGTTGGCCGCCATCCAGGTCATGTTGGAGTCTCCAAACACCAGGCTGCTGACGATCGCTGGCCCGGGTGGGGCAGGTAAGACTCGTCTTGGTCTCCAGGTGGCGGCCGAGCAGCTGGATCACTTCCGCGATGGCGTGTTCTTCGTTGATCTCTCGGCCGAACTCGACCCGGGGTCGGTCTTCGAGGCGATCGTCCGGACCCTCGAGCTGCCGGTCCTCGGTGGCGGTGACGCGCTCCAGATCCTCAAGTCGAGGCTCCGTGACCTCGAAATGATGCTGGTGCTCGACAACTTCGAGCAGGTCACCGAAGCGGCCGTGGGTCTCTCCGAGCTCCTCCAACATGCACCGCACCTGAGAGTGGTGGTGACGAGTCGGGAAACCCTCCGGGTACGCGCCGAGCACGTGTTCCCGGTTCCACCGCTCTCCCTTCCTCACCCACGCGATCCCGTCGCCTCGATAGCCGAGTCCGAAGCGGTGCAGCTATTCACCGAACGGGCTGTTGCGGTGCGCCCAGGCTTCACCCTCACCGACGAGAATGCGGCAGTTGTCGCCGAGATATGCCTGCGACTCGACGGCCTCCCATTGGCCATCGAACTGGCAGCCGCGCGACTCAAGGTGTTCACACCGACCGACCTCCTCGACCGCCTTCGCAAGCGGCTCGATGTCCTGGGTGCCGGAGGCCGAGATCTGCCCGACCGGCAGCGAACCCTCTGGGGGGCGATCGGGTGGAGCTACGAGCTGTTGAACGAAGACGAGCGGCGACTGTTCGAGCTGATGTCGGTGTTCTCCACCACTGATCTCCCCGGTCTGGAGGCGGTGGCATCCGACATGGATGCAGGGCTGGTCCTCGATTCGCTGGCCTCGCTCGTTGACAAGAGCCTCGTTCGGAGCGACGACGACGTCGAATCACAGCGGTTCGCCATGCTCCTCATGATCAAGGAGTTCGCGGCCGAGCGGCTCGCCGACACTCCCGATCGGGAAGCAGCCGTGCGCAAAGCGCACGCCGACTACTTCTCCAGGCTCACCGTCGACATCGAAGAGCGGCTTGGAGGTCCCGAGCGGGATGCAGCCCTCGAAGATGTGGAGTCGGAGATTGGCAACTTAAGGACCGCATGGCGATTCTGGGTGGACGCCGGTGACGTCGACCGGATGCTCGAACTAATTGGGAGTCTGTGGTCTCTTTATGAGTCGAAGGGCTGGTACCACAGCGCGATCGAGCTGGCGTCCGACGCCCTCGAGGTGATGGCCCAAGCCGGCTCGCCACCGGAATTGGCTCCCGACGAGCTGGTCATGCGAACGATGCTGGCCCGAACCCTGATGGCGGTACGTGGCTATGACGTGGAAGTCGAAGCCGAGTTCAAGCGGGCGCTCGAGATCTCAAAAACCGTGCACGGCAGCGCCGCACAGCGTTTCCCGGTGCTCAGGGCTTTGGCGACCTACTACATGGGGATCGCTGACTTCGCCCAGGGAATGGAGTACGGGCGAGAGATCCTCGAGCTCGGTGAACGGGAGAACGACCTAGCCATACAAATGGAAGGCCACTATGTCTACGGCGTGGGCATGGCGTTCACGGGCGACCTCGAGCACGGTCTACCTCACCTCGATCGCGCCATCGAGCTCCACGACCCCCGTGCTCGGAGCGCGTCACGCTTTCGTCTCGGCCCCAACACCGGGGTGGTGGCGCGGGTCGCCTCCGGACTGGTCCTCTGGCAGTGCGGAGACCTGGAGAAATCGGTTTCCCGGGTCAGCGCAGCCCTCGACATCGCCAGAGAAATCGACCACCCCTACAGCATCGCCTACGCCCTCTATCACAATGCCTTCCTCGCACTGCAGAGGAGCAGGTTCGAGGAGTGCATCGCGATTGCGAAGGACCTGGCCGAGGTTTCGGAAGAGCATGACTACGTGGTTTGGGCGACTCTGGCGATCTTCCTCGAGGGGATCTGTCGAACGGTCCTCGGTGAGACCGAACGCGGGTTGGAGATGACCGAGAGAGCGATCGACCTCTATCAGGGGCTGACCACACCTCCAGTGTTCTGGCCGCTGATCCTGGCCTTCAGAGCCCTGGTGCACGCGCTCGCCGGACAACCCGAGCGAGCGTTGGGATTGATCGAAGAGGCGATAACGATCGGTGGCCCCGATGACATGACCTCACCCGAGTTTCGGATCGTCAGAGGCGACGTATTGAGGATGCTGCCGACGCCTGACCACGCCAGCGCCGAGGACTCCTATCAATCGGCGATCCGGGGTGCCCACGCCGGAGGCCTGCGGCTGTTTGAGCTGCAAGCACAAACCAGGCTCGTCGCTCTCCGGCGCGAACTAGGTGAGTCGCCCGACGGCAGCGAGGACCTCGCCGCTCTTTACGGCACCTTCACCGAAGGCATCGACGAATATGACCTGGTCGCAGCCA
>DATDJH010000038.1:0-2651 GCA_036520635.1 Acidimicrobiia bacterium | reverse complement strand
GGCCTTGATCAGGTCACCAATCACGAAGGGGACAACTCCTGCAGCGATCGCCTCGCTGAGGGTCATATCGAAGGTGATCATCAGGCCGATCACTCCGAAGAAATAGATGATGAACGAGCCGAGGACGAACGCGGTGAACATTGTGGGGAACGTCCGGTCCTGGCGACGCTCGGCCATGAACCCGACCACCCCTGCCGCCACGATGAAGCCGATGAGGTACCCGCTGGTTCCAGCTGCTTGCGCGGCATCCCAACCGGCCTCGCCGCCTGCATATATCGGAAGCCCGAGGGCCCCGGCGGCCACATAGACCAACTGGCCTGCGGCGCCCAGCGTCATCCCCAGAGCCGCGCCGGTGAGGAGGACGGCGAAGGTCTGACCTGTGATCGGCACCGGCGTAAACGGAAGGTGGATCTCCCACTGCGCAGCCAGAGCCGTGAGTGCCGCCGCACCGATGACCAGGACGACAGACGTGACCCGGGTTCTTGGCAACACCCTCTGGGAGATCACTGCGGCTGACGTCATCTCTTTATCTCCTGGAAACCGTCGGTGTGCAACATTACGTCCACGACCTCTACTTCGCCGTGACAGTTACGATTTCAACCATGGAAGACGAGAGCAAGCGCAGCTCTTCCTGGCCCCTCTACCTGGTAGGGGCCTTCTTTCTGATGGGCGCTCTGGCCTTGGCGGCATGGAACATCGAACTGCCCTATCTCGCCTTTTCCTCCGGGCCGGTGTCCGATGCCGGTGATGCCATCACGGCGTCGGATGTGGATACTTTCCCACCGAGTGGGGAATTGCTGATGCTCACCGTCGTCAGCCAGGACGTCAATCTCTTCGAGGCATTCATTGCTGGCCTCGATCCCACCATCGACCTCGTTCCCAAGGAGGCCTACCAGCCACCAGACGAGACCGACGAGCAGTATCGCCAGCGGGTGCTCGCTCAAATGGACGACTCGCAACAGCGGGCGATCACGGTCGCTCTTGCCTACCTGGGCTATGACATGGTCCCCATCGACGTCCGCATCACCGACTTGGTCGACGACGCTCCATCATCCGACGTGCTCGAGATCGGTGATTCGGTGAACTCATTCGATGGCGTCGAGATCGTCAGCGGCACCGATCTCACCGATGCACTTCAAGGCCACAACCCCGGAGACTTGGTTGACGTCGGGATCACCAGGGAAGGGTCTGACAAGACAGTTGAGGTCGAACTGGCTGAACGCCCGGATGAACCGGGCCAGGCGATGATCGGGATCACTGTCGGCGAGTTGACCGAGCCGCCGTTCCCGGTGTCGATCGAAGCCGGCGCCGTCGGCGGGCCTTCGGCGGGGATGATGCACACCCTGGCCATCGTCGACACCCTGACTGCGGGCGAATTGACCCAGGGGCACGTGATTGCCGGCACCGGGACCATCGCCTACGACGGCACTGTGGGGAACATCGGAGGCATCCGTCAAAAGATCGTTGGCGCTGAAGCTGCGGGAGCCGAGTACGTCTTGGTTCCCGAGGGCAACTACGACGAGGCGCTCACCGCAGAGCGAAAGGCGATCGAAATCGTGCCGGTCGGGTCGCTCCAGGATGCCATCGACTTCCTCGAAACTCTCGACGCCATCTAGCCAAAGCGCGACGAAACACCGGGGGGTCGGTATCTTTCGAGTCTGATGGAGCCTGACCTCGCCCCCGAGGAGATCCGCCGCGCACAGTTTCGGACCGTGCTCAGAGGCCTCGATGGCGCTGAGGTCACCCAGTATCTCGAGAAACTGGCGGGCGATGTCGAAACCCTGATCGGGCAAAGGGACCGTCTCGCGTCCCGACTCGGGGAGTATGCGGACCGCGATCTCAAGAGCGAGTTCGACGATGTCGGCCGCGAAGTTGCCACGGTGCTCCAGTCAGCCCGAGAGGCAGCGGAATCGATGCGCGAGCGGGCAAGTCTCGACGCTGCGCGCTGGCGCGCCGAGTCGATCGGAGAGGCCGAGACCTTGCTCAGCGATGCGAGAAACGACGCCGAGGCGCTTCGTGGGGACGCCTGGGCTACCGGCACCGAACTGATCAACCAGACCCACGCAGAAATTCGCCAGATGCGCCAGGACGCGGAACGTGACCTGCTGACCGTGATGGGGGAGGCGGAGCGCGAGGCGCACCGGCTCACCTCGGCGGCCCGCCGCGAGGCCGAAGAAATCCTGCGCGCCGCCGCCATGGATGCAGAGAAGACCGGTGCTCAGGCAACGAAGCGTCACGACGAGATGATCGAGCAGGCACACCGAGCGGCCGAGTCAGCCCAGGAGCGCACCAGGGCGCTGGAGGAGCGGCGCGAGGAATTGCTCGAGGAACTGGAGCATGCGCGGGCAACGCTGAATCGCCTGGAAGGCACCCTGGATGAGAGACGGGAAGGCCTGGACATCGTCGCCGAGCCCAGCACCAGCGTCAGGATCGTGACTCCGACACCCCGTCACGAGCCCGAAGCACCCCCACCGCTGAACACCTGGCAGCCCGGCGAGACGGTGCGGATCATTCAGACCGGCCAGCGAGATCAGGCGGACCTGGAGCCCCTCGCCGAAGAGGTGGCGGCGGATGTGGAGCGAATCAAGCATCGCGAGGCTGAGCCCGAGCCGGTGAATGAGATCGAGGAGTCTCCGGAGCCAGAGTCGGTG
>DATDJH010000037.1:0-4060 GCA_036520635.1 Acidimicrobiia bacterium | reverse complement strand
CCCTCGCGGGGACTCCACCGCGACATAGGTCTCGCCCGGGGGCACCTTGAAACCCTCGGTGAACAGCTTGAAATGATGGATCAGGGCCTCCATCGACTCATCGATGCGCGCCCGCGGCGGCGGAGTCACCTTGCGGTCGTCGACCCGGTAATCGCCCTTGGGCATCGAGTCCATCACCTGTTCCACGATCTTCAGTGACTCGTGGATCTCATCCACCCGGACCCGATAACGGTCGTAGACGTCGCCGTGCTTCCCCACCGGGACCTCGAATTCGTAGTTATCGATGCCGGAGTACGGAAACGCCTTGCGCAGGTCCCAACTCACACCGGCAGCCCTCAGTGCAGGACCGGTGATCCCGTAGGCCACAGCCTCCTCGGCCGAGATCACGCCGATCCCCTTGGTTCGCGACACCCAAATCGGATTGTTCTCGAGCAGATGGTCGTATTGCTGAAGTCTTCTCGGAAGCTCGGCCAGGATCGCGTCGACATCGTCCTTCCATCCCGGCGGCAGGTCGGCGGCGACCCCGCCGGGCCGAATGAAGTTGTGGTTCATCCGAAGGCCGGTGGTCTTCTCGAAGAAGGCCAGGATCTGCTCGCGCTCCCTGAACCCGTAGATCATCATCGAGATGGCGCCGATGTCCATCCCGTTGGTGGCCAGGGCGACTAGATGCGAAGAGCAGCGGTTTAGCTCGGTGAGCAGAATTCGGATCGCGGCCGCCCTCGGCGGGACCTCGATCCCGAGGAGCCGCTCCACGGCGAGCGAGTACGCCAGTTCGTTGTGGAAGGGCGCCAGATAATCCATACGGGTCACGTTGGTGCCGCCCTGGGAGAAATTGAGCTGCTCCCCCGTCTTCTCCATCCCGGTGTGGAGGTAGCCGATGATCGGCTTGGTTCGCCGGATGATCTCGCCCTCGAGCTCGATCTGGAGCCGGAGTACGCCGTGGGTGGAAGGGTGCTGAGGGCCCATGTTGAGAATCATCCGCTCGCCCTCGTCGACCCCGTCGTCGAACTCGTAGTCGTCCTCGACCACCCTTCCGAACTGCTCGTCGAGCCGGGCCTCCGACTCGTGGTCCGAGATCTCCTGCTCGCCTTCGTCAGTGGGGCTGAACTCTGTTGGACTGAATTCAGGCTCCTCGGTCCCGGCGACCCAGACCTCGAGGGTCTCAGTGATCTCAGGGCTTTCGACACCTTCCACGGTTGGCTCGCTCACGTCAGGTCACCTGATGGCTTTCCTTGAACTGCACCGGAACGCTTCCCACCCCGAAGTCCTTGCGAAGCGGATGCCCCTCCCATTCGTCGGGCATCAGGATCCGGGTCAGATCGGGATGGCCCTCGAAGATGATCCCGAACATGTCATAGGCCTCACGCTCGGCGAAATTGGCGCCGGGCCACACCGGCACCAGCGAGGCAACCGAAGGTTCGGCCCTGCCGGTCGTGGTGGTCATACGCAGACGCACCTTCTCGCTCATCGAGAGGAGATTGGCCACGATCTCGAACCGGTCCGGGCGGTCACGCATCCAATCGACCGCGGTCACGTCGACACATACCTCGAATCCCGAATCCTTGGCGGCAGTGGCGAATTCCAACCACGCCTCGTTGGGCACCCGGGCAACATCCTGGCCGAGAGAGCTCTCCCACTCCACGGCCTCGAACTGCTCGAACAGCGTGTGCAACACCGGGATGTCCGGAAGGGAGCGGGCCGGCGGCTCTTCGACGATGGCCGTCTCGTCGCTCAATTGTTGATCTCGCCGTTCATGATCTTGTCGTGGAGGGTGAGGATCCCGTGCATCAGGCTCTGCGGGCCGGGTGGGCAGCCGGGGACATAGATGTCGACCGGGACCACCTGATCAACGCCCTGGACCAGTGCGTAGTTGTTGAACATCCCACCGGTTGAGGCGCAGGCGCCCATCGAGATCACCCACTTCGGGTCGGGCATCTGGTCATAGACCTGACGCAAGACCGGCGCCATCTTCTGGCTCACCCTGCCGGCAACGATCATCAGGTCGGCCTGCCGCGGCGAGGCACGGAACACCTCCATGCCGAATCGGGCCAGGTCGTAGTGGGCGGCACCGGTGGCCATCATCTCGATCGCACAGCAGGCGAGGCCAAAGGTCGCGGGGAACATCGATCTGGTGCGAGCCCAACGCGCCGCCTTGTCGACGGTGGTCATCATCAGGTTGCCCGGAGCGGTCGTGGCCATCTAGGCCGCCTCCTCCGTGGACTCGGAGGGCAGATAGCGGGTGCGGCGATGGACGTTCCAGTCGAGGGCGCCCCGCTTCCAGACATAGGCGAGGGTCTCGGCCACGAAGAACGTAAAGATGAAGATCGCCGCCACCCCGTACCAGCCGAGCTGGTCCCAGATCGAGGCCCAGGCGAACAGGAAGATGATTTCGACGTCGAAGATCACGAACAGCATCGCCACCAGATAGAACTTCACCGGGAACCGTTGGACCGGCTCGACCTCGGGAACGATCCCGCTTTCGTAGGGGTCCAGCTTCTCCGCCGTCGGGTTGTTGGGGCGGAAGAAACGGGAAACGATGAGTGACACCGCCACGAACACTCCGGCCAGGAGCAGCATCAGGCCGATCGGCAAATAGTCGGCGAGGGTCACGATCTGAGCTTAGAACGGGGCTGGTTGGTCCGGTAAATCACGATGGTCGTAGGCTGACTTCATGTCAGGAGCACCACGATGAGCCTTGGTTTCGGATTGCTGAGCGCCCAACTGCGACCGGGGGAACGAGATTGGTCGAGGGCCTACGAGGAAACGATCGGTCTCGCCGTCGAGGCCGAACGTCTCGGCCTGTCATCGATCTGGACGACCGAGCACCACTTCGTCGATGACGGGTATATGCCTTCTCTGGCCGTGGTCAGCGCCGCGATCGCCGCCGTCACCAGCAGCATCGAGATCGGGACCGGCGTCATCCTGGCGCCGCTTCACCACCCGCTGAGGCTGGCCGAAGACGCGGCCACGGTCGACCTGATCAGCAAGGGACGGCTGATACTGGGGCTCGGTCTGGGCTGGAGCGAGACCGAGTTCGCCGGGCTCGGCGCCGACCTGACCAAGCGGGGAGCGGCGATGGAGGAGATCCTCACCATCCTGTCAGAGGCCTGGAGTGGGCGGGTGTTCCGACACGGGGGCCAGGTGTACGACTTTCCTGAGGTGGCGGTGCGCCCCACCCCCGCCCGTCCGATACCCGTGCTCATCGGAGGTGGCGCCGAACCTGCGATCCGTCGCGCCGCTCGTCTCGCCGACGGCATCTTCTCCAACGTCCCCACCCAGCAGTTCCTGACTCAGCTCGGATGGATCCGCGACGAGTGTGATCGGATCGGCCGGGACCCTGGACAACTGAGGATCATCCATTATTCGGTCATGCTCCCCGGGCCTTCCGAGCAGGATGCGTGGGATCGGTACGCCGACCACGTGTGGCACATGAGCTGGAAATACACCGACATGGAGGCCTCGACCAACCGTCCGGGATCGCCTGTGGCCGCGCCGCCGATGACAGCAGAGGCAGGCGAGAGACTGCGCTCACGGAGCATGCTCGCCGGTCCACCGGACAAGATCGTGGCCGACCTCCTCAAACTCAGGGAGGAAGCAGGCGTTCCAGTGGAGTTCGTGGCCCGTAGTTTCTTTGCAACTCTCGCCTATGACGATCAGGTTGCATTGATGCAGCAGCTAGCCGAGGAAGTGGCTCCCCACCTCTAGCGGATATCACCCGACGGGTTTCCGGCCCTGGTGCCGACTATTTGAAGTGTGATGAGCGAACCTGGCTCTGTGAGTGATGGGTCGTTGCTGGATCCGGATCGATTCAGGGAGTTCTACGACCGCGCTCTTCCCGTTGTCTACGGGTACTTTTTCAAACGGGTTGGTGGATCGGCAGTGGCCGCGGACCTGACGCAGGAGACCTTTGTGTCCGCGGTGCGAACCCTGCGACGAGGCGCCAATGTCGAGGCGCCCATGCCATGGGTCGTTTCCATCGCACGGCGACGTCTCGTCGATCATTTTCGCTCGCGGCCGAACCTCGCCGGCTTGAGTGAGGGACAGCACTCGGTGACGGACG
>DATDJH010000036.1:0-16212 GCA_036520635.1 Acidimicrobiia bacterium | reverse complement strand
GGCCCTGGTGGACTCGGCCCTCAAGGAGATCCGCTATCTCGAAGAGGTCGACTTCACCGACATCAAGATCTCGGTGAAGCACTCCAATGTGCCCTCGATGATCGAGTCCTACCGGCTCCTGTCCCAGACGGTCGACTATCCCCTGCATCTCGGGGTCACCGAGGCCGGCCCACCTCCCGCCGGACTGATCAAGGGAGTGGCCGGTATCTCGACTCTGCTCGATGAGGGCATCGGAGACACCATCAGGTTCTCGCTGACCGCTGATCCGGTTGAGGAGGCGAAGGCCGGCCGCCAACTCCTCGAGATCCTTGGCTTGCGGGAGCGCAAAGGCCTCGATCTCATCGCCTGTCCCTCATGCGGGCGGGCCGAAGTCGACGTCATCGACGTTGCGACGCGGGCTCAAGCGGCACTCGAGGCCGAGAATCTGCCCATCCAGGTGGCAGTCATGGGTTGTGTCGTCAACGGCCCCGGCGAGGCCAGGGAGGCCGACATCGGCATCGCCGCCGGGCGGGGCAAAGGGCATTTGTTCATCAAGGGCCAGGTGGTTCGAGTTGTCCCTGAGGCGCAGATGGTCGAGGCGCTCCTCGACGAGGCCCGGAAACTGGTCGAAGAGGGTGTGGAGAGCCGGTTGGCGCACGCCCAGGCCAACGCCGCCGAGATCGCAGCGGCCGCCCGCGAGGAGCTGATCCAAATCCAGGGAGACGCCAACCACGCCCGGGATGCCCGGGCACGCGTGGCCGAGGTGGCCTCCTCCGACTGACTACCGTCGGCTGTTCCCCGGAAACACCATGCGCTGGACACAAGCTTTCATCCCAACTCTTCGAGACGCCCCAACCGACGCCGAGGCGATCAGTCACAAGCTGCTTGTCCGCGGGGGATTCATCCGCCAGTTGGCCGCCGGGTCTTACACCATCCTCCCCCTCGGGATGCGGGTTCGGGCCAAGGTCGCCGGGATCATTCGGGAGGAGATGAACGCCATCGGGGGCCAGGAGATCCTCCCCCCGACCTTGCATCCGGCTGAGATCTGGCGCACTTCGGGGCGCTACGAGTTGATGGGCGACAACCTGTTCAAACTGGTCGATCGCAAGGAGGCAGACCTGGTCTTGGGCATGACCGAGGAGGAGATCTTCGCAATCACTGCCTCGGAGCTCTTTTCATACCGTGATCTGCCCCAGATCTGGTACCAGATGCACACCAAGTTTCGTGATGAGCCTCGGCCCAAGTCGGGTCTGCTCCGGGTTCGTGAGTTCACGATGAAAGATTCCTACACCCTGGACATCGACCGGGCCGGTCTGGACGTGGGTTTCGAGAAGCACCGCGAGGCGTACTTCCGGATTTTCCGACGCTGGGGCTTGGATCCTGTCGACGTCGAAGCATCCTCCGGCGCCATGGGCGGGAAAGAGTCGGTCGAGTTCATGGTGCGCAGCGACGCCGGCGAGGATTGGATCATCACCTGTTCCAACTGCGGCTACCGGGCCAATGTGGAACGGGCTCTCTCCGCCGTGGCCCCCGTGGACGATGGGGCTGGGGCCGAGCTCGAGCGATTCCCAACACCCGGCCTGAGGACGATCAAGGCCCTCGCAGGAGCCCACCCCGATGTGGCTCCGCCGGACCGTCAAATCAAGACGCTCGTCTACGTCCTCGACGGTGAGCCGGTTCTCCTCCTGCTCCGTGGGGACCACGATCTTCAGGAGCAAAAGCTGCAGGATGCGACCGGAGCCATCGATATCCGACCCGCCGAGCCCGAAGAGATTCGTCCGTTGCTCGGCGCCGACCCCGGGAGCCTGGGAGCAGTCGGCGTCAAGGGGCCGACCGTGATCGCTGACAATGCGTTGGCCGGTCGCAAGAGCCTGGTGACGGGGGCCAACGAAGACGATTGGCACTATTCAGGAGTCGACGTCGGGCGTGACATCGGTGTTGGGGTATGGGCCGAGTTGCGGGCCGTCGACGCCGGCGAACCGTGCTCGGTTTGTGCCAACCCGCTGCAGCGCTGGAAGGGGATCGAGGTCGGGCACATTTTCAAGCTGGGAACCAAGTTCTCCGAAGCATTCGGGGCCTATGTGCAGGATGAGAACGGGGTCAGCCACCCGATCATCATGGGCTCCTATGGGATCGGCGTTGAGCGGGGAATGGCCGCCGTTGTTGAGTCTTCCTATGACGACGGGGGAATCATCTGGCCGGTCTCGGTCGCCCCGTATGAGGTTGTGATCACCGTGGTGCGCCCCGATGATGGGCCGACGATGGAGGCCGCCAACCGGCTCTACGACGAGCTCACCTCCTCGGGCATCGAGGTGCTGATTGACGACCGCGAGGAGCGTCCGGGGGTGAAATTCGCCGACTCGGAGCTGATCGGGATCCCGTACCGGGTGACAGTCGGCCCTCGAGGTGTCGCCGACGGCTCGGTGGAGCTGACTGCGCGGCGTGGAATGGTGAAATCCGAGGTCGGGCTCGCCGATCTGGTGAGCACTGTGAAGGAGTCAGTCGAGTCTGAGCGGTTCGGCGCCCAGCTCTGACAACTCACTTATAATCAGATCTGGACAACAGGACGCTTTTTGGATCAGGTGGGCGCCTTTGGTACCCACCTGACTTGTTGTGGAGTGACACAGTTGACGACAGTTGCTGACATCTGGCCGGTGGTCGAGGATTATCTCGCCGCCGAGCATTTGGAGCTCGACGATGTCGAGTTGTCGGGGCGCGGGCCGGCCACGGTGCTGCGCATCGTCGTCGACGGCAAAGATGTCGATATCGATCGGCTCGCCGAGGTTTCTCGGGGTGTTTCCCGTCTGCTGGACAATTCGACGGAGCTCGACGACCCGTATCAACTCGAAGTCACCTCACCGGGTTTGGAGAGAAAACTCCGTCGACCCAGCCACTACGCAAAGTCCGTTGGCCGTGAGGTCGTCGCCAAGGTCGCTGTGGAAGGCGGCAAGACGACCGTCAGGGGTGTCATCGCCGACGCAGGCGAGCGCTCTTTCACAGTCGAGGCCGAGGGCGAGAGCCAGGTTGTCAATTACGAAGACGTGCTCACCGCGAACACCGTGTTCAGGTGGGAAAAGGCCCCCAAGCCGGGCCACTGAAGGAGAATCATGAAGCTCGACACGATGATGGAGGCGATCGAAGTCCTCGCCCGGGAGAGGGGCGTGGCGGTCGACACCATCCTCGACGCCTTTGCCAACGCCCTGGTTGCCGCTTACAAGCGGAGCCCGGGCGCGGCCGAAGAGGCCCGGGTCACCATTGACCCCGACTCCGGCGAGGTGACGGTCTATGCCCAGGAACTGGATGAAGAGGGCAATGTCACCGCCGAATGGGAGGACACGCCCGAGGGCGAGGCCTTCGGGAGGATCGCGGCACAGTCTTTCAAGCAGGTCATGCAGCACAAGCTGCGGGAAGCCAAGCGCGAGCACGTGTACGAGATGTACGAGGGCCGGGAAGGCGATCTGGTCACCGGGCTGGTGCAGCAGGTCGATTACCGATCGGTCATCCTCGACCTCGGAGACGCTGAGGCAATCCTTCCCGGATCGGAGCGCATCCCTTTTGAACGCCTGGAACGGGGTAATCGGGTCAAGGCGCTGATTCTCGAGGTTCGCAACGAGGCCAAAGGAGCTCAGATCGTTGTTTCCCGGAGCCATCCCGACCTGGTGCGCCGACTCCTCGAGCTCGAGGTCCCCGAACTGACAGACGGCACGGTCGAAATCGTGAACATCGCCAGGGAGCCAGGTCACCGCACGAAGATCGCCGTTGTCTCCCACGATTCCAACGTGGATCCGAAGGGCGCCTGTGTCGGTGCCCGGGGATCGCGGGTTCGTCAGGTGGTCAACGAGCTGAGGGGTGAGAAAGTCGATGTCGTGCAATGGCGTGATGACATCGGGCAATTCATTGCCGAGGCACTCGGCCCGGCCAAGGTCAAAGAAGTCCACATCAATGAGGAGGAGAAGACCGCCGACGTGGTCGTCTCCGAGCATCAGCTCTCGCTGGCTATCGGCAAAGAGGGCCAAAACGCGCGTTTGGCGGCCCGTCTCTCCGGATTCAAGGTCGACATTCGGTCGGACAACGAAGGAGTAGAGGGCGAAGAGACACCGGCGGCCGCTGCAGATGAACCGGCTGTCGAGGAACCGGTGCTCGAGGAAGCCGTGCCCGAGGCGTCTGACGAGGATGCGGTCGAGCCTGAATTGGAGGTCTCCCCCGAGGCGAGTGACGACGAGGACGCCGTCGAGGCGTCGGAGGACGACGAGAGCGAATGAGGGTCTACGAACTAGCCCGGGATCTGGGCCTCGACTCGAAGGTTGTGCTCGAGCAAGCACAGACGCTCGGGCTCGATGTGAAAACGGCTTCTTCAGGTCTCGACGACGAGTCCGCCGAACTGCTTCGGCTGGCGATCGCCGGTGACGAGCCTGAGGCGGCTTTGGTAGTTGAGACCCTTACCCCAGAAGCGGAGCCGGAGCCCGAGGACGAGGCCGAGGCTGAGGACGAGGCTCAGGTAGGGCTCGCCTCGCTGAAGGAGGGTGCCTCGGTCGCGGAGTTCGCCGAGTCCCTTGGTGTGCCGTCGAGCGAGATCGTGAAGATCCTCCTGCTCCGAGGCATGCCGGTCGGTGCCGGGCAACCAATGCCGACCGACCTTATGGAGGAGATTGCCGAGTCATACGGGTTCATCGTCGACGTCGAGGAGACCGCCCCGCCGCCGGCAGTCGCCGAGCGACCGGAGCACGAAGACAAAGCCGATGAGCTGAAACCGCGGCCACCAGTGGTGACCGTCATGGGCCATGTCGACCACGGCAAGACCACCCTTCTCGACAGGATCCGCAAGACCAGCGTCGTGGACGCAGAGCTGGGTGGGATCACCCAGCACATCGGTGCCTATCAGGTCGAGGTCAACGGGCACCTGGTGACTTTCATCGACACTCCGGGTCACGAGGCTTTCACGGCACTTCGAGCCCGCGGGGCAAACATCACCGACATCGTGATCCTGGTTGTCGCCGCCAACGACGGAGTCATGCCCCAGACGGTCGAGGCCATCTCCCATGCCAAGGCCGCCGGGGTCAAGATCGTGGTCGCGGTCAACAAGATCGATGTGCCCGGCGCCGATCCGACCCGGGTTCGGACGGAGCTGACCGAGCACAACATCATCACCGAGGAACTTGGTGGGGATGTGCCGAGCGTGGAAGTGTCGGCGCTCAATGGTGATGGTGTCGAGGATCTCCTGGAGGTCGTCGACCTGATCGCCCAGCTCGAGGAGTACAAGGCCAACCCGGACGCCCCCGCTTCGGGCGTGGTGGTGGAGGCCCGTTACGAAACCGGCAAGGGTGCGGTCGCAACAGTCATCATCCAACGAGGCACTCTCAATAAGGGCGACTCCTTCGTGGCTGGCGCCGTCGCCGGTCGGGCGCGCGGCCTCATGGACGAGAACGGGAACCAGATCAAGTCCGCAGGTCCCTCCGACCCGATTCAGATCATGGGCTGGGACGATGTCCCGGTAGCCGGTGACTATTTCGAGGCCGTCGAGTCGGATCGTGAGGCACGGCGCCTGGCCACCGAGCGCGAGCAGGAGCTGAAGACGACGAGTCAGGCTGTCCCATCGGCTCGGGATCGGCTGCAGAGCCTCCTCGATCAGCTCCGGACCGACGAGGCTCATCTCAATCTGATCGTCAAAGCCGACGCCCAGGGGTCCTTGGAGGCTCTCCGCGAGTCCATCGGCAAGATCGAGCGTGAGGGTGGAAAGATCCAGATCGTCCACGGCGCGGTGGGCGGCATCAATGAGAACGATGTCACGCTCGCCGAGGTCACCGAGTCGGTGATCGTCGGGTTCAACGTGCGCCCGGAGCCCAAGGCACGCAAGGCCGCAGAACAGGCCGGAATCGAGATCCGCACCTACGGGATCATCTACGAGATGTTGGACGACGTCGAGTTGTTGCTGGTCGGCCAATTGGCGCCTGTCGAGCACGAGCAGGTATTGGGCACGGCCGAGGTCCGGGCGATCTTCAAGGTTCCCCGCGCCGGAACGGTTGCCGGGTGTTACGTCGTGGAGGGTGTGATCCAACGTGGGGCCAAGGCCCGGCTCCTGAGGGATGGGATTGTCATTCACGACGGGCAGATCTCCACCCTGAAGCGCTTCAAGGACGATGTGCGCGAAGTTGCTGCCGGCTTTGAGTGCGGCATGAGCTTCGAGAACTACAACGACGTCAAGGAGGGCGACAGCATCGAGGCCTATCTGATCCGCGAGGTCGCTCGGACCTGATGCGGGCCGCGGCCCTGAGGGTCGAGCTGCATCTGCCCGGTCCACAGTCGCTCAAGGCGAAGCGTGCGATCCTGCGCCCTGTGATCGAGGGAATCAAGAGACTGGGGTCATTCAGTGTGGCTGAAGTCGATCACCACGACAGCTGGCAACGGGCGGCGATAGGTGTCGCCATCGTTGCCCGAGACGGAGAAAGCCTCGCCATGCAGATCGCGAAGCTTCGTCGCTACCTTGACTCCCGTTTGGAAGTCGAGGTTCTCGACATCCAGATGACCGAGTTGGAGGATCCGGAATGAGAGAGACCAGCCCAAGAATGCTCAAGGTCAACTCAACCCTGCGTGAGGTCCTCGCTGAGGAATTGGAGCGGATGAACGACGATCGCCTCGAGATGGTCTCGATCACTTCGGTCGAGACCAGCCCCAATTTGAGGTCGGCGACAGTGTTCGTCGATGTCCTCGGTGCCGAGGCCCAGGAAGCCGCTCTCGTGGCACTTGGCAGGGCCTCGCCCCGCCTCCAGAAGGCCATCGGTCGTCAGGTTCGGATGAAGTTCACGCCACAGCTCGAGTTCGCCATCGACCCCGGTGTGCTCGGCGGGGAGCGCATCGAGACCATTCTCCGCAACCTCCAACAGGATGGAGACGGAGCCGAATGATCGACCGGGCCATTCTGGAGAGGGCTGCTGCGGCCATCGCTTCTGCCGATTCCCTGGCTCTTGCCTGTCACATCGGCCCCGACGGTGATGCCTTGGGCTCGATGCTCGGCTTCGGAATCGCTGCGGAGAACGCCGGGAAGAAGGTCATCGCCAGTTTCGGGTCCCCCTTTGTCGTTTCGGCAAGTCTGGCGTTTCTCCCGACACGACTTCTGGTCCCGCCCCAGGCGTTTCCAGCCGATCCACCGATGATGGTCGTCTTCGACGCCGGCTCACAGGATCGCCTCGGCGAGCTTGCCGAGAACGCGTCGCAGGCCGCGATCACGATCGTGATCGACCATCACATCACCAACGAGGGCTTCGGAGACATCGCCGTTGTCGACGGTGAAGCGGCGGCAACCGGGGAGCTGGTTGCGCATCTCCTCCAGATCCTTGGCTGGCCGTTGACACCCGAGATCGCCACCTGCCTCCACACGGCTCTCGTGACCGACACCGGTCGATTCCAATACGGCAACACCACGCCTTCGACCTTGATGCTGGCCGCAGGGCTGGTGGCCGCTGGCGCCGATCCGCCCGAGATCAGCCGTCATGTGTACGAAGAGGCTCCCTTTGGATACCTCAAAGTGGCTGGAGCCGCCCTTGGCCGCGCCGAGCTCGATGAAGGTAAAGGGGTGGTCACCGCCGTCGTGACCCAAGCCGATCTCAGTGAGGCCGGGATCGACTGGGGGGACATCGACAATCTCATCAACACGGTCCGACTCGCGGTCGAAGCGGATGTTGCGGTCCTGGCCAAGGTCCATGCTGACGGCAAGGTCAAGCTCAGCCTGCGCTCCAGAGGGGCCACCGACGTCGGATCGCTTGCCGTGGCGATGGGCGGTGGAGGCCACCGGTTGGCGGCCGGGATCACCTACGTCGGGGACGTGGAGGACGCCCTCAACGAGGTCCGGCAAAGAGTCGAGGATTACAGGTGACCAAGGGCTTTCTGGTGGTCGACAAACCCGGGGGAATCACCTCGAATGCGGTGGTGGGCCGGGTGCGAAAGGCCACCGGGATCAAGAAGGTTGGACACGCCGGCACTCTCGACCCTATGGCTACCGGGGCCATGGTGGTGGCAATCGGACCGGTGACGAGGTTGATCCGATTCGTCCAAGAGCAACCGAAGGAATACCTCGCAACCGCCCAGTTCGGAGTGGCCACAGACACCCTCGATGCCGATGGGGCGGTGCTCGAGCGCGAGCCGATGGACTTCTCGGAACAGGAGCTCGTGGAGGCCGCCGAGAGATTTGTCGGATCGATCCTCCAGATCCCGCCGATGGTCTCGGCACTCAAGCACCAGGGCCAGCGTCTCTATGAGCTGGCGCGTCGTGGCGAAGTTGTGGAGCGGGAGGCTCGGCCCGTCGAGGTCTACGAGTTGGAGATCCTCTCTGTCGGCCCCGGCCCTTATCCGGATGTCGAATTCCGCGTCGTTTGCGGCAAGGGCACCTATGTGCGCTCACTAGCAGCAGATATGGCTTCGGTTCTAGGCGGAAGCGCTCACCTCACGGCGCTGCGCAGGACCCGGATCGGATCCCTGGAAGTTGACGTCGTGGGTGTGGCCGTCGACGAGCTGGAAGGGTGGGAAGAGAGCCTGTTGACGCCTTCGCAGGCGTTGTGCGATCTGCCGGCGGTCACCGTCGGCGATGACACAGCCCAAGGGGTGAGCAACGGACTGCGTTTCCTCGGCGGTGAGTTGGTGGACGCCCCCGATGGCGTGGTGCGAGTCCTCGACGGCGAAGGCGAGCTCCTGGCGATCTATCGGAGCAGCGGAGCCCAGGCGGTCCCCGAAGTAGTCCTCGCCTCATGAGGGTGCTCACCAGCCCTTGGGCGAGCTGGCATGCGGAGACCGATCCCACCGCGGTGACGGTCGGCGTGTTCGACGGGGTGCATCTCGGTCATCGAACGCTCATCGACCGTCTCCGGGCTACCGGGCTCGTGCCAACTGTTCTCACCTTCGACCCTCATCCCGCCGAGGTGCTCTCGCCGGGCACCCACCCTCGTCTCATCACGAGCATCGACGAGCGGCTGGCACTACTCGAGGGCGCTGGCGTCGAGCTGGTTGGAGTGCTCGATCTCGGGGAGATTCGGCATCTCCATCCCGGTGAGTTCGTGACTCAGGTGCTCGAAGAGCGACTGGCGATGGCGGCGATGGTGATGGGCACCGACTTCCACTTCGGGAAGGACCGCTCTGGTGACGTGGCGTTCCTCCGCAGTGCTGGTGACCTGAACGGGTTCAAGGTCGAAGTTGTCGAGCTGCAGACCGTCGACGGAATCGTCTCATCTTCTGGAATCAGGGCGCTGCTCGAGTTGGGCGAGGTGAGGAAGGCCGAAGTTCTTCTCGGGTCCCGATACCTGATGTCCAACGTGGTGGTTCACGGCGACAAGCGGGGCAGGGAGATCGGCTTCCCCACAGCCAATCTCGAACCTCCGGACCGCAAGGTCATCCCGGGGATCGGGGTCTATGCGGCATTCGCCTCGCTAGAGGGCCAGCGCCACCAGGCAGCAGTGAATGTTGGGGTCAGGCCCACCTTCGGTGGCGGCGAGCTGGTGGTTGAGGCGTACCTGCTCGATTTCAACGATGATTGCTACGGGGAGACGGTGACGCTCGAATTCGTAGAGCGCTTGCGCCCCGAGTTGAAGTTCGCAGGGGTTCCAGAGTTGGTGGAGCAAATGACAGACGATGTCGTGAAGGTTCGGCACATACTGAGCGTGGAGCCCAAAGGTGCCTGACACGGGCCGTCACCGGATTCCGGTGGGGATGCCGGTTGTGATGAAGGCTGGCTCTTCGAGCCTGGTTCAGAGGTCGGGGGAGCTCGATGCCGAGGCCCTGGCCAGCACGGCCGACCTCGTCGCCGGGATGTGGGAGCTCGGCTATCCCACCCTCCTCGTCTCTTCCGGGGCGGTCGCTGCCGGTTTGCCCGCACTCGGGCTGGATCGAAGACCGAAGGATGTGCCTGGTCTCCAGGTCGCCGCCGCCGTCGGGCAGGGCCGGTTGATGGAGCGGTATTCGGCATTGTTTGCTGAAAGGGGCCGGGTGGTGGGCCAGGTCTTGCTGACCAAGGACCTCCTCGCCAACCGGAGCCAGTATCTGCACGCCCGTGAGGCCTTGGAGAGGATGCTGTCGCTAGGCGTCGTGCCCATCGTCAACGAGAACGACACGGTGGTTGTTGATGGGCTCAGACTGGGAGACAACGACCGTTTGGCGGCGATCGTCTCCCACCTGGTCTCGGCCGGGCTCCTGGTGATCCTTACTGACACGGGTGGGATCTACTCCGCCGACCCGAGGACTGTGGCGGATGCGGAGTTGCTGAGCGCGGTCCGGCCCACCGACGCCGCGTTGGACGTGGTCGTCTCCGGCGAGCCGGGCCCCTTCGGCTCCGGTGGCGCCGCCACCAAGGTTGCCGCGGCCCGGATGGCGGCGTGGTCTGGCATCCCCACAGTGATCGCCGATGCCCGAGAAGGTGACGTCCTGGCCCGCGCCGCAGCTGGCGAGGAGATCGGAACCTGGGTCACCCCCCATGAGACCAAGCTCCCGGCCCGCAAGCTGTGGATCGCCTTTGGCCAGCCGACGGAGGGCAAGGTCGTCGTCGATCCCGGTGCGACCAAGGCATTGCTGGAAGGTGGCAAGTCGCTGCTGGCGGTAGGTGTGTTGTCGGTCGACGGTGCCTTCGACGCCGAAGGGGCGGTCGAGGTCTTCGACGGCGATGGCCGCCTCGTCGGCAAGGGCCTGACGACGATGAGCGCAGATCAGGCCCGTCAATCCGTTGGCCGGCACAGCTCTGAGGTGGGCGGTGTGGTCATCCATCGTGACGATTTCGTCCTCCTCGCGGTTGAGCAATCAGCGCCTGTCGATAGGCTTGCCCCATGATTGACGTGATCGGCAAGCGGGCACGAGACGCCTCACGTGAGCTCGCTCAGTCCCCGGGGGAGGTGCGGGAGCATGCCCTGAGGCAGATGGCCGAGGCCCTCGAGAAAGCTACCTCTGCTCTACTCGTCGCCAACGAAGCCGACCTCGAACAAGCGGCCGGTGAGGGGATCGGGGGAGCCCTTCTCGACCGTCTTCGGCTGACCGAGGCCAGGGTTCGCGGCATGGCTTCCGGTCTGCAGACGGTCGCAGCTTTGCCGGATCCGGTCGGTCGGGAAACGGGGGGATGGGTGCTGCACAACGGGATCCGCCTCCATCGAGTTCGGGCGCCGCTTGGAGTAGTGGCCGTGATCTATGAGGCCAGACCCAATGTCACCGCCGACGCGGCCGGGCTCTGCATCAAGTCCGGCAACGCCGTGATCCTTCGCGGCTCCTCGTATGCCCTCCGGTCAAACATGGCAATCAGCAACGTGTTGCGAGAGGCCCTTTCCAACATTGGGCTGCCTGGCGACGCCGTCCAGCTCCTGGAGGACACCTCGCGGGATGGGGCCAAGGCCTTGATGCAGGCCACCGAGTGGGTGGACCTCCTGATCCCGCGTGGCGGTCCGGGTCTGATCGACGCGGTGCGAGCCGATGCCACCGTGCCCACGGTCATCGACGGGGCGGGCAACTGCCATGTGTATGTGGATGCGGCGGCGGATCTGGACATGGCCCGATCGATAGTTGTCAACGCCAAGGTGCAGCGCCCGGGGGTATGCAATGCGGCTGAGACCCTGCTGGTGCATGAAGCGGTTGCCGACCAATTCCTCTCCGATGTGGCCAAGGCTCTCGTCGCCGAGGGAGTCGAGCTCAGGGGAGACCAGCGTTCCCGTGAGCTCGTGCCCGAGATGCTCGAGGCCTCCGATGACGACTGGGCGACCGAGTTTCTTGACCTGATAATGGCAGTGAAGGTGGTCCCCGACGTCGACGCCGCGATCGACCACATCCGGAGGTTCGGTACGGGTCACACCGAGGCGATCGTGACCGAGGACCGCTCTGCTGCCGACAGATTCGTGGGCGGCATCGACACGGCGGTCGTTGCCGTCAACGTTTCGACGAGATTCACCGATGGCGAGGAGTTCGGATTCGGCGCCGAGATCGGGAACTCGACACAGAAGCTGCATGTGCGGGGCCCGATGGGGCTCGAATCTCTGACCAGCGAGCGGTACGTCCTCTACGGCTCTGGCCAGGTGCGCTGACCTCGGTTGCGGGTTGGATGGGTCCACCTGCTAAAGTTCTGATCGCTCCCCCGGGAATATTCAGGTTTTTCACGTTATGAAGACAACCACCGAAATCGTCGCCGAATACGGCACCCACCAGAGTGACACCGGCTCGCCGGAAGTCCAGGTTGCCCTGCTCAGCGAGCGAATCAATGAGCTCACCGAGCATCTCCGTGAGCACAAGCACGATCATCACAGCCGGCGTGGCCTGCTGATGATGGTCGGCAAGCGTCGTCGTCTGCTCGACTACCTCCGCAGGGAGGACGTCGAGCGGTATCGAAGCCTCATCGCAAAGCTGGGGCTGCGTCGCTAACACAGGTTTCCCGGTCGCGCGTCGCGCAACCGGCGAAAGGCGGACCCAAGGTCCGCGACAACACACGCTGAGCCTTGTCGGTTGTCAGTGGCGATGTCTCGGAATTTCTGAGACATGACTACTGCCAACGGGCGTGGCTCCATTACACAAGGAGCACTTAGTGCCCGAAATCTCCGTATCGGGGACCATCGGTGGCAAAGAGTTCGTCCTGAGCACCGGCAAATTGGCCGGACAGGCGGACGGAGCCGTGGTCGCCCAACTCGGCGGTACCGAAATGTTGGTTACCGCCACAGCAAGCAAGTCGCTACGCGAAGGCGTCGACTTCTTCCCACTCACCGTGGACTTCGAAGAGCGGATGTACGCCGTGGGCAAGATCCCCGGCTCGTTCTTCCGCCGCGAGGGTCGTCCCAGCGAGCAGGCCATCCTGACCTGCCGTCTCATCGACCGCCCGCTTCGCCCCTCGTTCGCCGATGGTTACCGCTGCGAGACCCACGTGGTCATCACCAGCCTCGCCGTCGATGGCGAGAATCCCTATGACGTAGTGGCCCTCAACGGCGCCTCTGCCGCCCTCGCCATCAGCCCGATCCCATTCCAGGGACCGATCGGTGGAGTTCGTCTGGGACTCAAGAAGGGCGAATGGATCCCGTTCCCGACTGAGGCTGACCTCGCAGAGTCAGTCTTCGAGCTGGTCGTCGCCGGAGGTCGAAATGACGCCGGTGGGATCGACATCATCATGGTCGAGGCCGGCTCGACCCCCAACGGTCTGCGTTTGATCGCCGATGGCGATGCCCCTTCCGACGAGGCCACAGTGGCCCGCGGTTTGGAGGAAGCCAAGACCTACATCGGCGAGTCGATTGACCTTCAGAACGAGCTGGTTTCCAAGGTCACCAAGAAGGAAGTCGAATGGCCTGTGGCCGTCGACTACACGACCGAGGTCTACGACAGGGTGAAGGCAATCGCCGAGCCCAAGCTGCAGCCGGTTGTTCTCATCGCCGAGAAGCAGGAGCGCAACGCTGCCCAGGATGCAGCCCTCGAGTCCACGATGGCCGAGTTGGCTCTCGACGAGGACGACTCCGATGGTCGCGAGCAGTCGAAGCGGGCCTTCAAGTCGGTGGTCAAGGACTTGATGAGGAAGCGTGTCGTCGAGGACGGAATCCGTCTCGATGGCCGCGGCCCGACCGACATCCGCACACTCAGCGCCGAAGTCAGTGTGATCAGGCGGACCCATGGCTCCGGCCTCTTCCAGAGAGGCGAGACCCAGGTTCTGAACCTGACCACGCTTGGCATGCTCAAGATGGAGCAGATGCTGGACACCCTCGCCAACGAGGATTCCAAGCGCTACATGCACCACTACAACTTCCCACCGTTCTCGACGGGTGAGGCTGGGTTCATGCGTGGTCCCAAGCGCCGTGAGATCGGGCATGGGGCCCTGGCCGAAAAGGCCGTGCTCCCGGTGATCCCGACCGAGGAGGAGTTCCCCTACGCCTTGAGGCTGGTGTCCGAGGTTCTTTCCTCGAACGGATCCACCTCGATGGCGTCGGTGTGCGCATCCTCACTGTCCCTGATGGACGCCGGGGTCCCGATCGCAGCGCCTGTCGGCGGAATCGCCATGGGCCTGATCCATCGGGATGGCAAGTACGTCACCCTCACCGACATCCTCGGTGCCGAGGATGCACTTGGTGACATGGACTTCAAGGTCGCCGGCACCAGGGACGTGATCACCGCGCTCCAGCTCGACACCAAGTTGGAGGGCCTGCCCTCCGAGGTGTTGGCCGACGCCCTGGATCAGGCCAAGGTGGCCCGTCTCATCATCCTCGACAAGATGGCCGAGGCGATTGCCGAGCCACGTTCCGAGATGAACGAGTTCGCGCCGCGCATCGAGTCGATCGAAATCCCCAAGGACAAGATCGGTGAAGTCATCGGTCCCAAGGGTGCGGTCATCCGTGAGCTCGAAGAGGTCACCGGCGCCGCCATCGAGATCGAAGAGGCTGATGGCAAGGGGATCGTCAGAATCGCCTCCTCCGACAGCTCCGCACTGGCGGCTGCCAAGGAGAAGGTCATGCAGATCGCATTCCCGCCCGAGGTCGAGTTGGGGACCGAGTACACCGGCAAGGTGGTCAACATCACCAAGTTCGGTGCCTTCGTCAACATCCTGCCCGGACGTGACGGTTTGCTTCACATCTCGCGTCTCGACGGCTCCAAGAGAGTCGAGCGGGTTGAGGACTATCTGACCGATGGCCAGGAGCTAAAGGTCCGGGTTCGTGAGATCGATCGGGGCAAGGTCAGCCTCGAGTTGATCGAAGCCCTGGAGGGCGCGACGTTGCCCGAGTCCGAGCCACCGAGCTCGGGTGGTGGTGACCGGGGCCGGGGTTCCGGTGACCGTGATCGTGGCCGTGGAGGCTCGGGCGATCGGGGACGGGGCGGCTCTGGGGATCGTGACCGCGGCCGTGACCAGAACCGAGACGACCGTCCGGCTCCGGAGAAGGCTCCCGTGGCCATCGCCCAACCGACTTCGGCCAGCTCCGAGCGTCGTCGCGTGGCCCAGCCATTCGACGAGGTCTTCGAAGACCTCCAGAACTAGTTAGTGAAGCGGCCCGTTCAGGGCCGCTTCCAAAAGCGGAGCTCGGCGGTCTGGGTGAACCCGACCGCCGAGTAGAACCCAATCGCATCCGAGCGGTAGTCGTCGGTGATCACCCTGACCCGGGTCATTCCGGCTTCGCGCATCTTTGAGAAGCCGTAGTTCATCAGCGCTCGTCCCACTCCCGTCCTGTGGAATGCCGGATCGGTCCCCATGGGCTCGATCTCGGCGATGCCTGATGTATCAGGCCACCAGATCATGAAGGCGGCGACGGTCCCGTCGGTGGTCACTGCCACCAGGTCGCGGTCCGCGTTGTAGACCGGCGAGCGCATCAATCGGAGATAACGCTCGAGGTGCTCAGCCGGGTCCATGGTCGATTTGAAGGCGGCGTGCGATGCCTGCCGTCGTGCGTCCGCCTCCTCCTCACCCCTCAATGATCTGAGGGTCAGACCCGACGGCGGGATCGGGGAGACGTCCTCGTTGGTGAGATCGTGGATGAAGATCGGGCCGTCGACGCCCGCCACCTCATATCCCTTTTCTTTGAGCTCGGATTCGAGGGCATGGTCTGCGCTCGAGACACAGACCACTTTCGCATTTGGCCCGAGTTGTTCACGACCCCACTCGATGAGAGGCAGCGGCGATTGGCCCGGTGCGCAAAATGCCGCGACCTCGTTGTGGTCGCTAAACAAGACGGCGAATCCCTGGTCTCCATCGAGCCAATAGCTGACCTGCTCATCGGCGAGCGGGTCACTGTGATACGCCCACCAGGCCAGATCTCCGGGATGGATGACATATCGGGGGCTGTCGTCTCGGATAGCCGCGCTGAGAATCGCCTGCATGCGAGTCAGATCGGTCGGATTTCGCGGCGAGACCAGGTCAGGCATTTGCGGAACGGTAGGGGGGTCGAGGTTCGTTACATCTGAAACGACCGGTCAGGTCGTACAATTTGCATGCGCTGTCCGGATCAGGGAGGGCCCGGTTATGGCTATGGAGTCAAAGGGAGTCGTCCATATGAAGGGCGATTCCACGCAGTCAATCGCCGTTGAGGTATTCACCGACGGCGACACCTTTCGGCTTTCATCCGCCGGTGAAGTCATCGGCGAGTGGTCGGTAGACGGGATGGGGATCCAGGCTCTTCAAGAGGGATTCTCCATTCGCGCCGAGGGCGAGGACTTGATCCTGAAGACCGACAACGACGTTGCCCTTTCCGAGGAGCTCGGATTGATGACCTCATCGCCGCGGCTCGCTCGAAAGATGGCCGCCTCGCACAACGTCGAAGGCCC
>DATDJH010000035.1:0-2285 GCA_036520635.1 Acidimicrobiia bacterium | reverse complement strand
GGGTGGTCATGATGTCCTCCAGAAGGTGTTGGGACGATTCGGTCGTCACTGGCTCCGTCGGCACATCGGAAGCCATCGGGTCGAGCCGGCTCAGGCGATTGCGCAATTCGTCGGTCACGGTCGATGCTCCTCGGTGTGTCGGTCCGGTTTCTGTCCGGAGATGGAGGGATCCTGTCGAGTCAGTTTCTTTTCCAATTTGGCCTTGGCCCTGGTGAGGCGGAGGCTGACCGCGTTGGGTGTGGTCATCAACACGACTGCGATCTCTCGGGGCTCCAACTGCTCCCACGCCCAGAGGCGAAGCAATTCCTGATCGTCCTCGGACAACCCGGCGAGGGCGGCCTCGAGCTCGGGATCGTCGACGTCATGAGAACGCGAGATCGCAGCCTCGCTATTCATCCTGTCCACCAGTCGCAAATGACGCTGGGCCCCACGTCGTTGGTTGGCCAGTATTCGCCGTGCCACCCCGTAACACCAGGGCAAAGGCAGGTCCGCGGGGACGTCATCGAGGCGTCGCCACACGGTGAGCAGGACGTCGCCGAGGGCATCGCCCGCGTCCTCAGGCGTGGCGCGGCGTCGCAGGTAGCGCTGGAGCGGCTCGTACACCTGGGCGGCGATGAGCTCGAAGCGTTGCCGCCGCTCGATGTCGGAGTTCACTGAGAGATTCTGTCCGGCACAGACCTGATTCTGTCAGGCCTGGGGCCGAAGCGTCACGCCGGTTGTAGCCTCGGAGGTCAGAGAGTCAAAGGTCTGGAGATGGCGATGGAAACCGAAAAGGAAAAGGCCGACCGAGACGAGCGTGAGCGCAAGGAGGAGGGGGACGAGTACGAGCGGGCCCGCAAGGAAGAGAACGAGCGCAACGAACGGGAGCGCAAGGAAGAGAGCGAGCGTTACGAGCGTGAGCGCAAGGGAACCTGAGAGCGGCTCAGCCGCAAACCAGGCCACTGGTGGCGATGGTGGCCTCCAACACTTCGAGACCCGACTCCCGAAAGGCTCCTGCAACCCTTACCGCCTGATCTACCGAACATAAGGCCAGAACCGACGGCCCGGCTCCGGAACGTGCCGCATGAAGGGCACCTGCCCGTTTGGCGATCTCGATCAAACCATTCACCTCCGGCGACAATTCGGCCCTTGGCGCCTCGTGTATTTCGTCGCCATGAGCCGCGGCGAGTGTCTCCGGATCTCCGGTGATCAGCCCCGCTGTAAGCGCGGCGACCCGGGCCAGGCTCCGCCGCACCACGTCGTGGTCATGGACCGAATCGATGACCCGGCGAGCATCGTCGGTGGGAAGATTCCCCTCGGGAATGGCCACGACGACACGCAAAGTGGGATGAATCGGGAGGCGGATCGGCATCCCCTCTGCGGGCACCAGGACCAACCCGCCATAAACCGCGGCGGCAACGTTGTCGGGATGGCCTTCCAACTCGGCCGCGACCCGGAACACCTTGTCGGGGTTGGCCTCGTCACCTAGCGCCCGCATTGCCGCCGCGGCTCCCGCCACGAAGGCGGCGGCGGAGGAGCCCAACCCTTTGCCCATGGGGATGTTGGCGTCGACTTCCAGCGCGAGTGGCTGATCATCGCCAACCACCTTTCGGGCGGCACCGAGCACCCCGTCGCCCTCCCCTGCGGCGGGGCGGAAACGCCCGACGTGCTTCACACTCCAACTCTCGGCGAGGCGGGCCGTCACTTGACATCTCATGTCCAGTGCCAGGCCGAGACAGTCGAAGGCCGGGCCCAGGTTGGCCGACGTGGCGGGCGCCGAGGCAAATGCGGCGGTCTGATCCTGAATCACGAGCGGAGATTAAGCAGCGTTACCGTGACCCGAAGTGGCCGACCTCTTCGACATCCAGAACCTGCTTCCAGAATTGGTCCTCGGTCTCGGCCTCGCCCTCCTCTTTGGCAACGGTCTCGCCTGGTGGAAACATCGCCAGGGGGAGACCCCCCAGGGAGTGGTCGACGCCCAGTTTCGACGGGGAAGAGTGATATTCCTGCTGGTCGTCGGCCTGTTGATGACCACCTGGGGGGCGGTCACCCTCCTCACCTAGCATCGGGCCATGTCCGCAAGCGGAGGAACCAGGGCGATCATCGCCGCACTGTTGGCCAACGCCGGCATCGCTCTTGCCAAGTTCATCGCGTATGTCGTGACCGGATCGGCATCGATGCTGGCCGAGTCGATCCACTCGGTGGCCGACACCGCCAACCAAGGTCTGCTCCTGTTGGGCGGCCGCCAATCTCGGAGAGTCGCTGACCAGGAACACCAATTCGGATACGGAAGGGAGCGCTATTTC
>DATDJH010000034.1:0-4470 GCA_036520635.1 Acidimicrobiia bacterium | reverse complement strand
ACCACCAAGGCTGTCGACGCCGGCCCGAGCCGGGACTGGCTGGGTTTCGCCCGTACCGGCCGTGCCAAGTCGAAGATCAAGCAGTGGTTCACCAAGGAGCGCCGGGACGAGGCCCTCTCCGACGGCAAGGAGATGATCCAGGCCCTGCTTCGGCGAGATGCGGGGGAGCTGAGTGCGGCCGACAAGGAAAAATTCCTCGAGTCGATCGCCCAGGAGCTCGGTCACCACGATGTCGAGTCCCTGCAGGTCGGGCTGGGAGAGGGCAATGTCTCGATCGACACTGTGTCGGCCCGTCTCAACCGGATCCTGACTCCGGATACCGGTGACGATTTCTTCCAACCGAGGCGCCGTCGCCCATTGGACGATGCCCAGGTGGTGGTCGAGGGCCAGGACGACATGCTGGTTCATCTCGCCCGTTGCTGTTCTCCGGTTCCCGGCGATCCGATCGTGGGGTACGTCACGGTCGGCCGTGGGGTATCGGTCCACCGTGCCGACTGCACCAACGTTTCTTCCTTGAATGAGCGCCGGGAGCGGACCGTGGAGGTGGCCTGGCCGGCCGGGCGCACCGGGGCCTTCGTGGTCTGGATCCAGGTCGAAGCCCTGGACCGCACACGGCTCCTCAAGGATGTCACCACCGTCATCAGCGACACCGGTGGGAACATCACAGCTTCGTCTACTCACTCCGGGGCAGACCGGGTGGCGATTCTCCGATACGAGGTCGAGTTGTCCGATCCGAGCCAGTTGCCCAAGCTGCTCACCGACTTGCGAGGGGTGGACGGGGTCTTCTCCGCCTTTCGCCTGGCCACCGATCCGGTTCCGTAGACCGTGCTCATCGTCCGTGTGCCGGCGTGGCTGGCCGACACCAACGCCTACATCGTCGCCGACGAACCTGGTGGCATGGCGGTGGTGATTGACGCTCCCCCGGAGCCGGAGAAGGTTGGCGCCGTGCTCGCCGAACACGGGCTCGCGGCCGTCGGGATCCTGCTTACTCACGGCCATATCGACCACAGCGGTGGTAGCGGCTCTCTTTCCAAGACCACCGGCGCCTCTGTCTACGTCCATCCTGACGACGACTTTCTGACCTTGCATCCGGCACAGCAGTTGTCCTCGATGTGGGGGATGAATCCGCCCGGTTCGTACGACCTACCAGAGCGGTTCGAAAGTCTTGCTGATGGTCAAGTCCTCGACCTCGCCGGGCTCAGCTTCGAGGTTCGACAGACACCGGGTCATACCCCGGGGCATTGTTGTTTCCTGCTTGCCGAGCAGGAAACGCTGTTTTCGGGTGACCAGTTGTTCGCCGGGTCGATCGGCAGAACCGACTTCCCATATGGGGACGGGGCAGCTCTGTTCCGGTCGATGCGGGAGAAGGTGATGACTCTCGACGACGAGGTAAGGGTGCTGCCTGGGCATGGTTCAGAGACGACGATCGGGCGAGAGAGAGCGACCAACCCGTTTCGGGATAATTGGGAGCGTTCCTGATTCCTAGATTTCGAGTCTGGAACCGGGTCTTAGGCAAGACCTCGGTGGCTCAGCCGAGTGGAGCGGGCGAGTAGTAGCGACCCCAATATGAGGGCGGCACCAGCAGGGGCCACGATCAGCCCGACGCTGAAGACGAGTGCCACAGCTGACACGACGACAACACCTGATCCGAACCACATCAGCCTCACGTCTGACCTCAACGCACCCCAGAGAGCGATGAGGCATCCCACGCTCGGCAACAAACCGGCGGTGTTCAGACCTCCGGACCGGTAGATCATCGTTGCTCCGATCACCCAGGCGGCGGCGCCGGCCGCAAGCGCCACGGCCGCCTTTTCACCCCGCCTCCGTCCCTGAGACATGTCCAGACGCTTCCTTCTCGAGAGTGATCCGTTGGGCGGGCAAATTCTACTGGCAATGCGCCAAGTCCCACACTCGTTGCGACCGGTGACCCGTCGCACTTGGGTCGAGGGCCCAGGTACCCGATGCCTATCCTCCCCGTCTGATGAGCTTCCAACCGCCCAAGGGCACCGACGATATCGGCGCGCCGCAGTCGTCGGTCTGGCGGTCGGTTCTCGGGGATTGGGAGGAATGGTCAGCCCGCTACGGCTACCCCCTGGTGATGACCCCGATCTTCGAGGCGACTGAGCTATTCCAACGCGGGGTGGGTGACACCAGCGAGGTCGTTACCAAGCAGATGTACACGTTCACCGACCGCGGCGGTCGGTCGGTCACGCTCCGACCGGAGGGGACCGCCGGGGTCGTGCGTGCCTTTCTCGACTCAGGACAAAAAGGGGCCTGGAAGGGCGCCTATTCCGGTCCGATGTTCCGCTACGAGCGCCCTCAGGGAGGCCGGCGACGGCAGTTCTGGCAGGTGGGAGTCGAGTATCTGGACGTCGAGGCGCCGCCCGCGGATGTCGAAGTGATCGAGCTCGGGTACCGCTACCTCACTGCGGTTGGAGTCCCCGCTCTGGAGGTGAGACTCAACTCTCTGGGCGACGGAGTGTGTCGTCCCGGCTATGTCGATGAGCTCCGGACATTTCTGCGATCCCGCTCCGAGATCCTCTGTGAGGAATCGAAGGGGCTGGTGGAGAGCAACCCGCTTCGGGTTCTCGACTGCAAGATTTGCGGCCCGGAACTGGTCGACGCCCCGGCGATGGCGGATCGGCTCTGTGATGCCTGTTCTGCTCACTTCGTGGAGGTGAAGGAGACATTGACCCGTCTTGAAGTGCCATTCATCGAAGACCACCGCCTGGTTCGGGGCCTCGATTACTACACCCGCACCGCCTTCGAGTACATCGCAACCAGCCTCGACACCGCGCAGAACGCGGTCGGTGGGGGAGGCAGATACGACGGTCTCGCCGAGACCCTCGGTGGGCGACGTGCCCCCGGAGTCGGGTTCGCGTTGGGGGTGGACCGGATCATCCTCGCCGCCGGCCGCGATCCGGCCCCTGCGGTCGAGGTGTTCATCGTGTCCGAGGTTCCACCGGCCCAAGCGCTCGTCGCCGCTTCTCAGCTTCGCCGCGATGGGCTGCGTGTCGATCTCGACGTGGAAGGGCGGGCGATCAAGACCCAGTTCCGGGCTGCCGGGCGGTCCGGTGCGCCAGTGACCCTGGTCCTCCGCTCATTGCAGGAACCAGCCGACGTGCGAACGGAAGATGGTGCGCGAACCGAGATGGCTCTTGACGATGTCGCCGCATGGTGGAAGGCCCGCTCGTGATGAGAACTCATCATGCCGCATCGATCGGAGAGGGTCAGATCGGGGAGGAGGTGACCGTCGCCGGCTGGATCCAGCGACGGCGGGACCACGGTGGAATCGCCTTCCTCGACGTCAGGGATGCATCGGGGATCATTCAGGCGGTTGCCGATCCAGGTCTGCAACCCGAGGTTGGCGATCTGCGAATGGAGTACTGCATCTCGGTCACCGGGACGGTCCGGCGCCGTCCAGAGGGCACCGAGAATCCGGAAATGACGACCGGGGCCGTCGAGATCGGGGTCGAGGAGATCGTGGTGTTGTCGGCGGCGGACGCCCTGCCATTCATGATCGACGATCGCACCGAGGTCGACGAGCGAGCTCGGCTCCGCTACCGATACCTCGACCTTCGCCGCCCCCGCATGGCCGCCAACCTGCGGGCACGTTCCCGGGCGACTGCAGTGATCCGACGCACCCTCGATGAGCAGGGCTTTCTCGAGGTGGAGACACCGACTCTGATCAACAGCACCCCGGAGGGGGCGCGGGACATGTTGGTTCCATCGCGGCTGCGATCAGGTGAGTTCTACGCCTTGCCCCAATCGCCCCAGCTGTTCAAGCAGCTTCTGATGATCTCCGGGGTCGAGCGCTACTTTCAGATTGCTCGCTGTTATCGGGACGAAGACTTCCGGGCCGATCGGCAGTTGGAGTTCACCCAGCTCGACCTCGAAGGATCCTTCTGGGGCCGGGACGAGGTTCATGCGGCCATCGAATCGGTTCTGGTGGCGGTAGTTGCCGAGTTGCGAGGGGTCGCTATCTCACAGCCTTTCGCCCGCCTCACCTGGCAGGAGGCAATGGACCGCTACGGCTCCGACAAACCCGACCTCCGATTTGGCATGGAGATTCGCGATCTCTCGGCACACCTTGGAAGCACCGAGTTCGGCGTCTTCAAAGGGGCGCTCGAATCTGGGGGCACGGTGCGCGGGATCAACATCGGGACCCAGGAATGGCCCCGTTCCCGGGCCGACGCTCTCACCGACCGGGCGAAGGAGCTCGGGGCCAAAGGGCTGGTGTGGATGGTTGTGGAAGACGATGGATCCCTGCGCTCACCGGTGTCCAAATTCCTCTCACACCAGGAATTGGATTCAGTCAAAGGCGCACTCGAAGGTGGGCCGGGTGACGTCCTCCTCCTCGCCGCCGACAGCTGGAAGACCTGTGTCACCGTGCTCGGAGGCCTGCGCACCGAATTGGGCAAGCCGTCGGGACACGACGAGTTGGCCTTCCTCTGGGTGGTCGACTTTCCA
>DATDJH010000033.1:0-30831 GCA_036520635.1 Acidimicrobiia bacterium | reverse complement strand
AACCGTCTCGACTCTCCACCTCGCAGAGCCCAAAGGCGCTGAGGGCAGACCAGACCTGGCGGCGCTCGATCGCCCGGGACAGGGCGTGGTGACGGTCTCGCAACCAGCCGGCCTCCTCGTATCGATGCTGATCGGCCAATTCGGCCATCTTCTCGGCCAGTGGGGTCAGGAGGAGGGCGGGGTTGCGATCGAGGCCCTCGATCAGCCGCTCGACGATCGGGCGGTAGTCCCCGGGGAGCAGTGAGCCATCGCAGGGGCAGGCTGCGACGCCGAGTTGTGCTGCTGCACACGGACCGCTTCGTTCTGAAGCCGAGGACCGGCACCGGCGAATCTCGGTCGCATCCCAAAGGGCGGTCACGACGAGATCGGCCGCCTGTTTCGAGCGAAATGGCCCCAGGTGGGCGAGCCCATCCTCCTTGAGGGTGCGAACCACAGAAAGTCGAGGAAACGGCTCGCGCGTCAGCTTCACCCAGTGCGAGGTCTTCGGGGGCCTCGACCGCCGATTGTGCCGGGGTCGATGGGCGTGGATCAGCCTCAGCTCGGTGACCTCGGCCTCGAGCGGCGTCTCGCAGAGGACATGATCGATCGACACCAGTTCGCGCATCAGGTTCCCGATCGAGCGTCGTTCGTCGCCGTAGAAGTACTGGCGCACCCGGGCTCGGAGATTGGTCGCCTTGCCGACGTAGATCGGTGTCCCGTGGCGGTCGCGGAAGATGTAAACCCCTGGCCGGCGGGGGAGCCCTTCGCTGAGGCTGATCTTGGAGTAGAAGGCAGAGCCCCGAGCCTTGGGAAGCTGGAGCAGGTCGTCGAGGTTGGTGACCCCGAGGTTGCCGACCCTCTCCAGCAATGCGTGGAGCACGTGGGCTGTCGCCTGGGCGTCGTCCAGAGCCCTGTGGATCGGGGTCACCGGGCTCCTGAAATGGGCGGCCAGGGTGCGCAGCCTCAGATTTCGTACCTCGTCGCGTACCAGTCGGCGAGCCAGAGCGGCAGTGTCGACGGTGTCGTTGGCCATTCGCTCAAAACCCAATCGGGTCGCGGCGGCCTGGAGGAACGACATGTCGAATCGCACGTTGTGCCCGACGACCACCGCATCGCCGATGAATTCGAGGAAGGTGGGAAACGCAGACTCGATCTTGGGAGCGTCGAAGATCATTGCCTCCGAGATCCCGGTCAGAATCGTGATCGAGGGAGGGATCGGGAGCCCGGGGTCCACCAAGGTCTGGAAGCTTCCGAGCAGTTCGCCACCCCGGTACTTGACGGCCCCGATCTCGGTTATTTCGCAGTCCTTGGCCGAGCCGCCGGTTGTCTCCAAGTCGAGCACGCAAAAGGTCACTGCGTAGAGCGGGGTGGAGAGCTCGTCGAAACTGGGTTGGAGCAGGGCGGACACGGCCCATTCGAGGCTAACCCGAACATACGTTCGATGTCAAGAGTGGGTATCAGGCTCGACGTTGACGGAGGGCTTCGTAGGCGAGCAGTGCGATCGTCACCGATGCGTTCAAGGAATCGGTGGCCCCTCGCATCGGAATCGACGCCAACCCATCCGCCGCTTGCCGTACGCGGTCGGTGAGCCCACCATGCTCGGAACCAACCATGAGCGCACAGGGCTGTGTGAAGTCGATCGACCAGAGGTCGTGGTCTGCACTCGGGTCGGCACCAATGAGGCGGATCCCGGCCTCATGCAGCCAGTGGAGGGCGTTCTCGAGACCGGACACTGCGATGGGGACGGTGAACAGCGCTCCGGTCGATGACCGCACCACATTTGGATTGAATGGGTCGATCTCGGGATCGACGGCGACCACGGCATCCGCACCTACTGCGTCAGCCGTGCGGAGGATCGCCCCCAGGTTCCCCGGCTTCTCGATGCCTTCAGCCACCAGGATCAACGGCACCTCGGGCAGGGCGAGCCCGCTCAGATCGAGATCGAACTGAGGCACCACGGCGATGACCCCCTCATCCGACGCCCGGTAGGAGGCACGGGAGAGAACCTCGGCGGAGCAGGGGAAGACGGTGGGGCCGGTCAGCGGGCCGGGGTCGAAGCGATTGGGGTCGTAAAACACCTCGACCGGCCGATGTCCGGCCGCCAACGCCCGTTCCACAAGGCGAGGCCCCTCGACCACGAACAATCTCTGGCGGTCCCGGGCGCCTCGATCCCGCAGTCCGACCAAGGCTTTGATCCGCGGATTCGCGTGCGAAGTGATCGCGAGATCGGTCATTGGCCCCATGTTTCCGAGTGAACCACCGACTCCCGTCGTTTCCAGCCACGAGTGAGGCTCGACGACCGGCGATCGGGAGCAGGGGCCCCAATGGTCACCACTCCGATCGGAAGGTGATCCGGTGGCAGCCGGAGGAGAGTGGCAAGGTCGGGGAGCGAGTGCACACCAAGGAAGCCCGCGGCCAGGCCTTCGTCCACGGCCGCAAGGAGGACCGCCATCAACGCCGCGCCGGCGTCGACCCACCAGAACGGGACCGGCCACTCGATCTCCGCGCCGTCCGGTCCGAGTTTGTCAGGCTCCCGGTATCGGTCCCTGTAAACCTTTTCGCTGACCGTGATGATGATGTGGGCCGGTGCGCGCGAGATCCAGGGATCGAAACCGCTGGCCACATATTCGGCCTCATCAGCAAGCTCCGCTATGGCCTGACGCATCTCTGGTTCGGTCACCACCACAAATCCAAGACCTTGCGAGAAGCCGGCAGACGGGGCCCGAAGCCCGGAATCGACGATGCGATCCAGACTCTCCCTCGCCACCGGATCAGGGAGATAGTTGCGCACCATTCGGCGTGCCGCGATCACTTCTTTGAACTCCATCGCTCCATCTTGTCACTCCCGCTGACGATGATGTCGGGAGCAGGTCGGGGACAATGCCCGGCAAAGGGCTTAACGTTGAGGAGCTTTTGAGGGGTGCGGATCATGGAGGGAGACGAATGACGGTCGGTGGGCAAGCCGGAGGCGGATTCTCCGTGGTGTGGACCCGGGGCAAGGGGTGCTCCGAGTTGGCCGATCTCCTCGCTGGTGCCCAGTCGAACCGCATCACTGGCGACCTGGTCGAGGCCTGCATCAGCTACCGCGCCGATCTTCTCGTCTCGAGGAAACTTCCCGGTTCCTTCGACCTGGTCAATGTGGCCGTTCCGGTCGCCTTCGTGCCCGAGAATGTGACCGGGGTGGTGGCCACCGTTGCTGGTGGCCCGCACTCGATCCTTGCCGCACAGACTGCCGCTCTGGTCGGAGCCAGCCTCGGCGTGGAAGCCGAGATGGTGTCTGCCTCCGGGCCGGGTGACGATCCCTCTGCTGCCCAGCTCACCCTCGATCGCATCGCTGCCGTCGTCCCTCGACTCAAGGGGCGGGTTGTGGGCGTGGAAGGCATCAGCAGTCTTGCCCAGGATCTCGACGAAGGCTCCCTACTCGTCCTTGGCGCTCCGGGTGGATCGTGGCTCCAACGTTCGATGCTTGGACCGGGAGCCCGCTTGCGAAGCAAGGCCCAGGCCGGCGCCGTCATGGTCCGCAGCGCTCCCGAGCGGGTCTTTCGCTGGATGGGTGACCCGGTCTTCGTTGGGCCCCTCCGCCAGGCAAACGACACGCTGCGCATCCACACCGAGAAAGTGTTGGCGGTAGCCGATCAAGGCGTCCTCATCGGACTGGTGCGTCGAGACCGGCTGGAGCAGTCCGGTGACACCGTTGTCGGCTCGATCATGGAGGAAGCGGTGTCGGCGAAGGTCGACGAGACCCTCGCCGAAGCGCGGGAACTGGAGCCGACATTCGGCGAGGACCCGATACCGGTGACCGATCATGAGGAGCACCTCGTTGGAGGTTTGTCATTGCCTGCGGCCTGAATCCGGGCAGAATCACCGAGCGTGACGCTCCGAACCTATCTCTGGGGAGCCTTTTGGACCTTGGTTGGCCTTGCCCTGGTCTTCCATGTCGTGGGCGGCTGGTACTTCTCCGGTGAGCTGATCGACGACGGTTTCGAGATCCAGGCAGAGCCTTTGGTGGTTCCTTCGGGCAGCTATCAGCTCGAAGAAGTGGCATACGCCTCACCACTCGGGTCGATGGCCGCCTGGTACCTACCTGCAGCTGGCACCACCTGGGTGATCCACGTCCATGGCAAAGGGACGACACCTGCCGAGGCCGAGCCGATGTTCGCCCCGCTGCAAGAGGCTGGATACCCCCAATTGGCCATCACCTACCGAAACGACGACGGGCAACCGGTCGACCCGAGCGGTTACTACCAGTACGGAGTCACCGAGTGGGAGGACGTCGCCGGCGCAGTCACCTACGCCCTCGACAACGGAGCAGAGCGCGTGATACTCAACGGCTACTCCACCGGCGGTGCCCATGTTCTCTCGTTCATGTATCACCAGTCTCTGGACACAGTTGGGGGAGTGCTTCTCGACTCACCCAATATCGATCTGGCCGAGACGGTCGACTATCGCGCCTCGCAACGTGAACTGCCGATTCTGCCGTTCAACGTCCCGACGTCTCTGAGCACGGTGGCCCAGTTCTTCACCTCGCTTCGCATCGAGTTCAACTGGCAATCAGTCGACTACGTCGAGAAGGCTGCCGACTCGTTGCGCCAACCGGTGCTTGTCCATCACGGGACCGCGGATCTGACAGTTCCGATCAGCGAAAGCATCGAGCTCCAAGAGACCCAGCCCGATCTGGTGCAGTTGATTCAGGTCGAGGGTGCGGACCATGTCGGGTCATATGACGTGGATCCCCAGAAGTACATCTCAGAAGTCCTGGGGTTCATCCAAGAAGTCGGGTGAGCTACCCCGGCCGGACGTAGGGTCTCACCCACCGTGGGACCTCAGGACTTGACCGACACCATGATCCGCCTGGAGAAGGTAGCCAAGGTGTTTCCGGGCGCCTCCAGACCCGCGGTCGACGATCTGGACCTCGATGTTGGCAAAGGGGAGTTCGTGACCCTGGTCGGCCCTTCGGGATGCGGCAAGACCACCACTCTCAAGATGATCAACCGGATCATCGAGCCCTCCTCGGGACGAATCCTGATTGACGGTGCGGATGTCGTCGCCGTTCCACCTCATGAGTTGCGACGCTCGATCGGCTACGTGATCCAACAGGTCGGGTTGTTCCCACACCGCACTATCGCCCAGAACATCGCCACCGTCCCTGCCCTCATGGGGTGGGACGCGGGCAGGATCAAAGAGCGGATCGAGCAGCTGGCGGCCTTGGTCGGTCTCGACCCCGAGATGCTCGACCGTTACCCGGCCGCCCTCTCCGGTGGGCAACAGCAACGGGTCGGTGTTGCTCGGGCCCTGGCAGCCGACCCGCCGCTTCTGCTCATGGACGAGCCCTTCGGTGCCGTCGATCCGATTGTTCGCAAGCGCCTTCAGCATGAGTTTCAAGCCTTGCAGCAACGCCTTGGAAAGACTGTGGTGTTCGTGACTCATGACGTCGACGAAGCGATCCTCCTCGGTGACCGCATGGCAATCCTCAACGTGGGTGGCGTGCTCGAGCAGTTCGACGAGCCAGCCACGATCCTCGCCAACCCTGCCAATGCCTTCGTCGAGGACTTCCTCGGGGGGGAGCGGGGGCTGAAGCGACTTGCACTGCTGCCGGTGGGCGAGGCCCAGGGAATCAGGTGGGGACCGGTGGTGGACGTCTCAGCAAACCCCGAGGAGGCGAAGAGAGTGATGGAGGAGGAATCGACCGACTGGATTGGCCTTCTCGAGGAAGGGCGGCTCCTGGGTTGGGTGGACGGCTCGGCGGTTGGGACCGGACCACTGCGCGACCTCGTCCCAAGGCCTTTCCTGGTCACCTTGGGTAGTGATGCGTCGCTGCGGTCGGCGCTCGATGCCGTGGTGACCAGCCATGCCCGGGTCGCGATGGTGGTCGACCAGGGTCTTTACCGCGGGATGCTGGACCTGGAGGGGATATCCGAGGAGATCACGGAGTGATGGCGCAAGCGTCACCTCTGATCGACTGGCAATGGATCTGGAGGAACATGGGAGAGATCCTCGACCGCACCTGGCAGCACCTGTCGTTGACCGCGGTCTCCGTGGCTTTGGGGCTGGTGATTTCTCTGGGGCTGACCGCAGTAGTCCTTCGCTGGCGCCGCACCTACACACCGATCACATGGGTGACAGGCTTGCTGTACACCATCCCGTCATTGGCGCTTTTCGCCCTCCTGGTGCCAATCGTTGGGCTGAACGCAACCAATGCAGTCATCGCGCTTACCTCTTACACACTCCTCATCATCATCCGGAACATGGTTGCCGGGATCAACGGGGTGCCCGAACCGGTCCTGGAGGCGGCAGACGGCATGGGGTACACCCGACGCGCCCGCTTCTGGAGGATGGAGATTCCCCTTGCGCTCCCGGTCATAATCGCCGGCCTTCGGATCGCCACCGTGACCACGGTCGGCCTGGTGACGGTCACGGCGGTGCTGGGCCTCGGTGGCTACGGATACTTCATCCTCCGGGGCCTCAACACTTTCTTCTGGACCCAGATCCTGGTCGGGGTGACTCTGTCGGTGGTACTAGCCACCATCCTCGATCTCGCTTTCATCTGGCTCCAGAGTGCCCTCAGTCCGTGGGCGAGGAGCCCGAAATGACGGTCTGGGAGTCGATGAGGGAATTCCTCTCAGAGCCGTCGACATGGTCGGGGCCCGACTCGATCTGGGTGCGGCTCGGCGAGCACATCGCGGTTTCGGTGGCGGCCGTCGTCATCGCCGGGATCCTGGTGCTCCCGTTGGCTGTCTGGCTTGGCCATATTCGTAAGGGCTCAGCCATAGCCACGGCAGTGGTCAACATCGGGCGAGCGGTCCCCTCTTTCGGCGTCCTCGCCATCGCTTTCTTGATCTTCGTCCAGATCGGCGCCGGGATCGGCGAGCCCTGGCCAGTGCTGGTAGCTCTGATCGCCCTGGCGGCCCCGCCCATGTTCACGAACACCATCGCCGGGATCCAGACGGTGGAGCCGACGACGCTGGAATCGGCTCGGGGCATGGGTCTCACCGAGAGGGAGGTGCTGACCGGCGTGGAGCTCCCGCTATCGATGCCTCTGATCATGGAAGGGGTGCGGATCGCTTTCGTTCAGGTGATCGCGACCGCGACTCTGGGAGCCCTCGTCGCCTGGGGAGGCTTGGGCCGCTTCATCGTGGACGGTTTTGCCCAACAGGACGTCGGTGAGCTGATTGTCGGGGCGATCCTGGTCGGGATGCTCGCGATCGCGGCCGAGCTCGGGCTCTCCGCGACGCAACGGGCGACTACACCTAGGGGGTTGCGGGTAGGCAGGTGAGGGGGAATCGGAGACCGGCGTCTACGGTTGCAATTCAGAGCCCCCGAGAAGGGGCTCTTCAAAATCCAATAGAAGGAGAGACCCATGCGGAAAGCATTCCGCTTCCGCGCCGTTGGGGCGATCCTCAGCCTGGCCCTACTGGCCACGGCTTGTGGGTCGGGTGACGGCGCTACCGAAGGCGAGCCGATCAAGGTTGCGTCGTTCAACTTCAACGAATCGGTGATCGTCGCCGAGATCTATGCCCAGGGCCTGGAGGCCAACGGGTACGCGATCGAGCGGCGGATGAACCTGGGAGCCCGGGAGGTTGTGAAGCCGGCTCTGGAATCGGGTGAGATCGACCTTGTTCCCGAGTACACGGGAACCGTGGCCGGCTTTCTGGAGGTGGAGCAGTCTGCCGACCCGCAAACCACATGGGAGGCGGCACGGGATGCTTATAGCGAGCTCGGGGTGACACTGCTCGCTTTCAGCCCGGCTCAGGACAAGAACGCGTATGTGGTGACAGCAGAGACTGCATCCGAGTTCGGGCTGGAGAATGTGTCGGATCTGCAACCTGTGGCCGGGGAGATGATCTTCGGCGGTCCCCCGGAGTGCCCGGCACGGCCACTCTGCCTGCAGGGCCTCGAAGACGTCTACGGGCTGGAGTTCAGCGAATTCAAGGCACTCGATGTCGCAGGGCCGATCACGATCGCCGCCCTGGAAGGCGGTGAGATCGACGTGGCGCTGCTGTTCAGCACACAAGGGATCATTGCTGCCAACGGCTGGGTCTCGTTGGCTGACGACAAGGGGTTGAACCCGGCAGAGAACCTGGTGCCGGCGATCCGGACCGAGGTCGTGGAGGCCTACGGCGACGAACTTGTGGCCCTCCTCGACTCGTACTCGGAGGCCCTGACCACCGAGGACCTGACCGAGCTCAACAAGCGTGCCGACCTCGATCAAGAGGACCCGGCGGTGCTGGCCGGGGAGTGGCTGGCCGAGCACGGCTTCGTCGAGTAGGAAATCTGTCACCGGGGATTCGTACCTTCTTCGACAGGAGGTACGAATTGATCATCGATTGCCAGCAATGTGCGATGCGGGACACCAGTGCTTGCGACGATTGCGTCGTGACCTTTCTCCTGGACGGAGGTCCGCTCGAGCTCGACGAGTCAGAGAGCGAGGCCTTGCGAAACCTGGCCGGTGAGGGCCTGGTCCCGCGGCTTCGCCTGGTCCCCGTGGAGCGGAAGACCGGCTGAGCCCTTTGGGGTCGGCGTCAAAGAAAATGAAGTAGCGACCGTTACGCTCCGCCGGGCATGGTCAAGGTGTATGCAGTTGCTCTTGCGGTTGGAGTGATCGGGCTTCTAGTCGTGATCCTCGGGGGCGCATTTGCGGAGAATCTGAACCGCGAACAGGCCGATCCGGGAAAGAGACTGGGCAAGACCGGCAGGGCGGCGATCGGCGGATTGGTCGGGTTTGGCATGGCCGGGCTGTCCGCCGAATTTGCTCCTCTCGATTTCGATTGGGCGATTGCCCTCCTCCTCGCGCTCACGGGTGGCATCGCAGGGGCGATCTGGGGGTACTACGGCGCCGGGGTGGCCGACAATTGATCCTCGTCATTTCTGACGTCCATTTCGCCCTCGACGCCCTGCACAGGGTGGTCGGCATGGGGGCGCCGGTCCTGATCCTCGGCGATCTCGTGAATCTGACCGACTACCGCACGGGAGAGGGTGCGGTCGCCGATGTCCTCGGTCTCGAGTTCGCCCGGGCGACTGCCGAGGCTCGTGCTGCTGGGGATTACCAAGGGATGAGGGACCTCTGGGCCGATAGCGCCGAGGACCGGTACGACGAGGTCCGGGAGAAGATCGGCGCCGCGATCGACGCCCAGTACCAGGGGGTTTCCGGTGCCCTCGAAGGGGGTAGCGGTTATGTGATCCACGGGAATGTCGATCGCCCGCGAAGTCTTCGAGCCAGTCTTCCGAGCGGGTTCGAATACGTCCACGGGCAGGTTGTCGAACTCGAGGGCCTCACGTTCGGATTCGTCGGCGGCGGAGCCCCGACACCACTTCAGGCCGAAGGAGAGATCTCCGATGACGAGATGACCTCCCTCCTCGAGCAGTTAGGGCCCGTCGACGTCCTCTGCACCCATGTCCCGGCGGCAGTCCATTCGCTTCGGACCGACGTGATCACCGGACGCGCCGAGCGCGGCTCGACTCCGATCCTGGAGTATCTGGTTCGGGAACAGCCCCGGCTTCACTTGTTCGGTGACGTGCACCAACCTCAAGCCACGACCTGGCGGGTGGGTTCGACGTTGTGTCGCAACGTGGGGTACTTCAGGGCAACGGGCCGCCCGCTCCGCATCGAGCCGTCCCGGGACGACTAACCCGGCATCTCGCTAGTCTCGCTTCCTGGACAAGGATCGTGGAGAGATGGCCGAGGGAACCTTCCAGACGCTCGAGATAGACGCCGCACCTGAGGTGCTCTACGACGCCGCGGCCGACATCGGCTCGTATCCAGAGTGGGCGACCGGTGTGAAGGAGGTCGAAGTCCTCGAAAGCGGGCCAGATGGTCGTGTCGACCGTGCTCGCTTCGTAATCGAGGTATTCGTCAAGGAAATCGAATACGTCCTTCGTTATGAGCACGATCGCCCGAATCGATTGAGTTGGGTCGCCGAGGAAAGTGATGACCTGCAGATGCTCGAGGGCTCCTACACCTTCACCGCGAATGACGGCGTCACCGAGGTCCAGTACGGGCTGAAGGTGGGTCTCAAGTTCACAATGCCAGGCTTCTTGATGCGTCAGGCCGAGAAGCAGATCGTGACCACCGCGCTTCGCGGGCTCCGCAAGAGAGTCACTGGCGCGAGCTGACATGCGAATCGTCCTGGTCACCGGCAAAGGGGGAGTGGGCAAGACCACGGTCGCTGCCTCCACCGCCCTGGCATCGGCGGACGCGGGCTATCGAACCCTGGTCACGTCGACCGACCCTGCCCATTCGCTGGCTGACGCCCTCGAGGTGCCCCTTGGCAGTGATCCGTCGAAGGTGGTTTCCGGTCTGGACGGCCAGCAGATCGACACCCAGCGCCAGCTGGACAAATACTGGGGCTCGATCCGCCGCCAGCTGATGGACGTGCTCGACTGGGGCGGCGTAGCCGGCATCGAGGCAGAGGAATTCCTCGTCTTCCCCGGCATGGATGAGCTCTTTGCCCTGCTCGATGTCAATCGTCACGCTCGATCCGGTGTGTACGACGTGATCGTGGTCGACTGCGCTCCCACCGCGGAGACCCTCCGCCTCCTGTCGCTCCCCGAGGTCTTGAGCTGGTACTTCGAAAAGGTGATGCCGACTGAGCGTCGATTGATGCGGGCCGCGCGGCCGATCTTGAGCCGTCTCACCGATCTCCCTCTCCCCGACGACGAAGTGTTCATTGCTGCCCACTCGGTCTTCGAGTCGATCGAAGACGTCAAAGAGTTGATGTCATCCCCGGAAGTGACTTCGGCGCGGCTGGTGGTCAATCCCGAGAAGATGGTGATTGACGAGGCTCGAAGGACCTATAGCTACCTGGGCCTGTTCGGTTACGGCGTCGACGGGGTAGTCGTGAATCGGGTCCTCCCTGATCTGGTCGCCGACCCCTACTTCGAGCGCTGGCGGGCGATCCAGAAAGGCCATCTCGACACCATCGATGACGCCTTTCCCGAGATCCCCCGGCTCTGGCTGCGGCTGTTCGACGACGAGATGGTTGGCGTCGATCGACTGCGGTTCATGGCCACGGAGTTGTACGGGGATAAAGACCCGATTGAGGACTTCAGTGCAACCGCCCCGTTCCGGATCGTCGAGGTGAATGGCTCGGTTTCCATGGAAGTGGACCTTCCATTCTTCGAGAAGTCGGACCTCGACGTCTACCGCAGCGGCCATGAGCTCTACATCCAGGTTGGGCCCTACCGCCGCTCCTTCATCCTTCCCGACGCCCTCCATCGGCGGGAGGTCACCCGGGCCCGGCTCGACGAGGGAACATTGTCAGTGGCCTTCTCTGATCCGGATGCGAGATCATGAAAGATCAATCAGAGACGGTGCAGGCGCTGGCCAGAGCGGGCCGCCGTGTCGTGTACCACCTGATGCAGGCAGTGGTGGAAGGGCTAAAGGCGGTGGAGGCCGTTATCGAAGAAGTAGGCAGCATCCGCGACAATGATGACAACAAGGCCGAAACGACCAGGACCAGGATCGAAATCGAATGACCCAAGAGCCAATCAGCATCCGCCCCGATGAGGTGCTGCCCCCTCCCTACGGGAGCGGGGTTCAGGTGCGGCAACTTGCCAAGGACGCCGTCTTGTTAGTGCCGAACTTTGCCAAGCTGGTGGCACGGCTTCTCATGGACCCTCGGGTCCCGCGGCGCTCCAAGATCGCCCTCGGCATGGCCGCTGCCTATGTGGCCAGCCCCATCGACTTGCTTCCTGAGTTCATCCCGGTGATCGGATGGCTCGATGACCTCCTGATCCTGACCTATGTCCTCGATCGTGTCATTGACCGAGCAGGGAAGGAAGTCGTCGAGGAGTTGTGGGATGGCCCCGGTGACCTGTTGGGGCTGATCCGGGAGGTCTTGGGGCTCGCCAGCAACGTCATCCCCAAGAAGTTGCGGGTCGTCCTCGACCGTCTCCACGGCTGACATCCTGGGCTCGTCCTAACCTTCGAGCATGGCATTCGCCGACGGCATCGCCGACTTTCGATCAGACACGGTCACCCGCCCGACGCCCGAGATGCTGGCGGCAATGGTCTCGGCGCCCCTGGGAGACGACGTCTATCACGACGATCCAACGGTGAACCTGCTCGAAGAGGAGTCGGCGGCGGTTACGGGCAAGGAGTCGGCGATATTCGTCCCAACAGGGACCATGGGCAATCAACTGGCGATCATGGCCCAGACCCGTCCCGGTGAGGAGATCCTGGCCCACGAGGCAAGCCACGTTCGCAGCATCGAGGGCGGCGCCCCGCAGGCGCTTTCCGGTGTCGGCTTCCGCACCGTCTCCGGTGATGGGGGGCGGATCGAGCCCGAGGATGTCGAGCGGGCGATGGAACTGAGTGGCTTCTTTCCGCGAATCGGGCTGATGGTCTGGGAGAACACCCACAACCTCTCCGGGGGACGAGTGATCCCCATCGATCTCATGGAGAAAACGTCCCAGGTGGCGAAGGCTCATTCCTTGAGAATCCATATCGATGGCGCCCGGATCTTCAACGCAGTCACGGCGTCAGGTGTGGGTGCCGATCGTTATGCGGCGGTCGCCGACACCATCCAGTTCTGCTTCTCCAAGGGTCTCGGGGCTCCGGTGGGCTCGATCCTCTGCGGTCCGACGGATCTCATCGATGAAGTGAGGTACCTCCGCAAGCGCCTCGGCGGTGGCATGCGTCAGGCGGGGGTGTTGGCCGCCGCGGCCCGAATCGCCCTCGCCGCGAGAGACCGGCTGGTCGAAGATCATCTGCTGGCCCGGGACATTGCCGAGGGGTTGGCCGACAGGTTCCCCGGTTCGGTAGGCGCCGATGTCACCGAGACCAACATGGTGCGAGTCGAATTCGCTGCCCTGGGGATGGAATGGGGCGATGTCAGATCCAGGCTCGAAGCTGCCGGAATCAAATCCAGCGCGCCAATCGCAGGCGCTTGGAGGATCGTCGCTCACCGCGACGTGGACGCCCGTGACGTCGAACGCCTCTTCGGCGCCCTCCAGTAACCGAGCCTCGAGCTCAGGAGTCGGATAGCAAGTGAGTGTCGGAATCCTCTTTCCCGGTCAGGGGAGTCAGCACGTCGGGATGGGGAGGGACCTCTTCGAGGCCAGGCCCGACCTCCTCGGTGACCTAGCTGACCACATACTCGGGTTCTCATTGCGGGGAATCTGCCTGGATGGCCCCGAGGATGACCTGACCCGAACCGAGCACGCTCAGCCGGCCCTGTTCGCCCTCTCCTTCGCCCTTTGGGACACTCTTGCGCACGAGGCCGGGTTCACCCCAGCAGGCTGTGCTGGGCACTCGCTAGGGGAATACACCGCCCTGACGGCCGCAGGGGTGTTCGACTTTGACTCCGCTCTGTCGGTCGTTGCTCGCCGCGGTCAGGCAATGGCGGACGCCGCCGATCTGGAGCCCTCCGGGATGGCGGCCCTTCTCGGATCGGAGGAGGACGAGGCAGAGGCGATTTGTGCAGGGAGGAGGGAGACGGGAGGGCGACTCGAGGTGGCCAACATCAATGCCCCGGGTCAGGTGGTTGTAGCCGGCGGGATGGCAGACATCGAATGGCTCGTCGAGAACGCTCGGGATCTCGGTGTCAGGCGCGTGATCCCACTCAAGGTGTCCGGCGCATTTCACTCGACCTTCATGACTCCGGCTGCCGAGACCCTTGCCATCGCCCTGGCCGGAGTCGAGCTCGGTGATCCGAGATTCCCGGTGTGGGCCAATGCGACGGGGCGGCCACACATGCCCGATGAGATACGCGAGTCATTGACCCGCCAGGTGGTGTCACCTGTGCGCTTTGCCGAAAGCCTGACCGATATGGCAGGGGCCGGCATCGATACCTTTGTCCATGTGGGGCCCGGTGACGTGACCGCCGGGCTTGCCCGCCGCACCCTGCCAGATGCGAATGTGCTGGTTGTCTCTGGAATCGAAGACATCGGGGCGGCGGCCGAAGCCATCGGTACCATGCCCTGACCTTGAGGAGATGCCAATGCGCAACGCCGAGATAACGGGATGGGGCAAATGCATGCCGCCAAACGTGCTCTCCAATCACGACCTCGAGCAATTGGTAGACACGTCTGACGAGTGGATCACCACCCGCACCGGTATCAAAGAGAGGCGAATCAGCCACGTCGAGGCTTCGGAGCTGGGGGCAATCGCTGGGTTGCGGGCCCTTGCCGCCGCCGGGAAGACAGCCGCAGATGTGGACCTGATCCTCGTTGCCACCTGCACCGGTGACTCGATTCTCCCCTCCACGGCCTCGGTGGTCCAGAGGCGGATGGAGGCGTGGAACGCGGCGGCGATGGACCTCAACGCGGCTTGCTCCGGCTTTGTCTACGGGCTGGTCGTCGGGGTGAACATGATTCGAGGTGGCCCCTACAAGACGGTGGTGGTCATCGGAACCGAGAAGCTCCACTATCTCTTGGACTTCACCGATCGGGCGACTTGCGTGCTGTTCGGTGATGGAGCGGGTGCCGTTGTGCTCGAGCCAACTGATGAGCCGATCGGCCTTCTCTCCTCAGAGCTGGGTATGGACGGCTCGGTGGGCCACATCCTCCAAACAACGCGGGACGGCACCGAAGGCGATCGCGGGCCGGCGGATCCTGCGGTCTCGTCGATCACTATGGAGGGCCAGGAGGTGTTCCGGAGGGCGGTCACCACAATGGGCGACTCCACGGCGCGGGCCATCGAGGACGCCGGGCTTTCGATGGACGACATCGACCTCCTGATTCCTCACCAGGCCAACGTGAGGATCATCGATGCCACGGCGCGACGGCTCGGCTTCGACGAGCGCAAGGTCTACGTCAACATCCACTCATACGGCAACACCTCGGCCGCGACGATCCCGGTCGCCCTCACCGAGGCCCTCGAGGAAGGCCGGATCCAGCCCGGCTCAACCATTGCTTTCACCGCGTTCGGTGGTGGGTTGACCTGGGGCTCCGCCATCTACAAATGGGGCTCCCGGGTGGAGCCTTTGGGGGAGAGCGACGCCGAGCTGCCGCCACCAGACCGCACGACGATGGAGCTGCTCCAACCCAATTTCGACTTCTTCGGGCTGCCGGACAAGCTGACGTGACCGAGCCTGTGAACGGGAGAGTGGCGCTGGTGACCGGGGGATCCCGGGGCATTGGTCGTGCCATCGCCCTTCGCCTCGCCGGCTCCGGCAACCAGGTGGCGGTGAACTACGCCAGCAACGCCGCTGCCGCAGAGGAAACGGTGAACGCCATCGAGTCAGCAGGCGGGCACGCCATCTCGTATGCGGCGGACGTCTCCCAGGAGGATCAGGTCGAAGAGATGTTCGCCAAGGTCGCTGCCGCTCTGGGGCCGGTGTCGATCCTGGTCAACAACGCAGGAATCACCAGGGACAACCTCCTGCTCCGCATGAGCCCCAAGGACTTCGACGACGTGATCGACACCAACCTGCGATCGACCTACCTCTGCACCCGGGCCGCGCTGCGTGGGATGCTCAAGATGAAATGGGGCCGGATCGTCTCCATCGCTTCGGTCGCCGGAATCGGGGGGAACGCCGGTCAGGCGAACTATTCGGCTTCGAAGGCGGGAATGATCGGTTTCTCGAAGTCGATCGCCAAGGAGATCGGCTCCCGAGGGATAACCGTGAACGTGGTGGCGCCAGGCTTCATCACAACCGACATGACTGAGGATCTTGGCGATGGAGTCAGACAGGGGCTGACCGATTCGATCGCCCTCCGGCGGTTCGGAGCGCCCGACGACGTGGCAGCCGCAGTCGACTTCTTGGTCTCCGATGGCGCCTCGTACGTCACGGGCCAGGTTCTGCCGGTTGACGGCGGTCTGGTTCTGTAACTTCTCAGAAACTCAAAACACAACGAAAGGAAGCAAGGGAATGGAAAGAAGCGAAGTATCCGAGCGATTGAGTGGCGTGCTCGTCTCCGAGCTCGGGCTCGATGCCGCCAAGATCTCCGAAGAGGCGCATTTCGAGGAAGACCTGGATGTCGACAGTCTTGGTGTGGTCGAGTTGCTGATGGCCCTGGAGGATGAGTTCGGGGTCAAGATCCCAGACGAGGAAGCCGAGTCGATCATGACCGTCGGTCAGGCGATCGACGTCGTGTACGGCAAGCTGGGAGGCTGATTCTTGATGTCTCCGGAACGACGACGAGTCGTCGTCACCGGGCTTGGGGCGGTCACGCCGATCGGTGAAGATGTCGACGCAACCTGGAAGGCGATGCTTTCCGGGACGTCGGGCATCGGGCAGATCACCCAGTTCGACACCACGGGATACCGAACAACGATCGCCGGAGAGGTCAAGGGTTGGGACCCGGAGGCGCACTTCGACAAGCGAGAGGTGCGTCGACTCGATCGCTACACCCAGTTCTTCCTGGTGGCGGTGCGCCAGGCTCTGCAAGAAGCCGGCCTCTCGTTCGATCAGGACGACGAGGCGGCGGCGCGTGCCGGGGTGATGGTCGGTGCCGGGTTCGGGGGCATGGGCTCTTTCATCGAGGAAATCGAAACCCTTGTCGATCGGGGCCCGGATCGGGTCAGCCCTACCGGTGTTCCCCGGATCATCCCCAACATGGCTGCCGGCCTGGCTTCGATCGAGCACCACTTGTTGGGGCCGGTGTCCTGTGTGGTCACCGCATGCTCGGCCTCAGCCAATGCGATCGGCGACGGAGCCGAGTGGATCCGGCGGGGAGCAGCGGACGTGGTGGTGGCCGGCGGCGCCGAGGCTGCGATCACCACCTTTGGCATCGCAACATTTGCCCAGGCCAGGGCCCTGTCACACCGCAACGACGAGCCGACCAGGGCTTCGAGGCCGTTCGATGCGGGTCGCGACGGATTTGTGATGGGTGAGGGCGGTGCCGCCCTCATTCTCGAGGGCGAGGACCATGCCAGGGCAAGAGGAGCCACGATCCTCGCCGAGTTGACCGGATACGGGATGTCGGCAGATGCTTATCACATAACTCTTCCCCGACCCGGTGGGAGCGGCGCCGCCCGCGCCATGAAGGCGGCGCTGGCGGACGCCTCTTTGGAGCCAACCGAGATCGGCTACATCAACGCCCACGGGACATCCACCGAGGCGAATGACACGACGGAGACGGCGGCGATCCGCATCGCCCTCGGTGAGGCAGCCGATGGAGTGCCGGTTTCGTCGACCAAGTCGATGACGGGTCACATCCTCGGCGGGGCCGGTGCGGTGGAGGCGGTGGCCTGTATCAGGGCGCTACGCGATCAGATTCTTCCCCCAACGATCAATTACGAGGTTCCTGACCCCGAGTGTGACCTCGACTACATCCCCAATGAGGCCCGCCCTGCTTCGTTGGAACACGCGATGTCGAATTCATTCGGGTTCGGCGGACATAACGTTTCGTTGGTCTTTTCAAGACCAACGACTTAGGACTTCTTCTCGTCCCATTCGGCGAGGCTGCGATAGACCAATGCCAGGATCAGCACCACGCCGATGGTCACCACCAGGAACGAGACCACCGACACCAGGGTTGCCCAACCCGCACACGACGTCTCACAGCTGACGTCGGTCACCACCCAACCGATTGCGCCTGCCAGGAGGCCGGTGACGAGTGCGGGGATCGCGATCCAGGGGTTCGGGCGTCGTCTCATCGGGGCCGGCCCCGCTCGTCGATCTGGGCGGCGTCGAGGATCTCCTTTGGAGCCAGCTCAGGCGGTATCGGGAACACCTGGCCCTTCTCCCTCCGTGGGTGAAAGGCGATCTCGACCTGCCGGCCCCAGGCCAGGGCCACTACCACAAGGGCGGTGAGAGCCGAGACCACGCCAGCGGGAAGGGGCTGCAGCGGAGCCAGGACGAGGGCGAGGAGTGGCCAGATGATCCTGACTGCATAGAGACCGCCGGGCAGGACTCTCGAGTACCAGAGCGCCGCCAGCGGTGCGCTGAGCCCGACGATGACGGTCGCCACGGTCGGGCGATCCCAGGCAGCCAGCCCGACGGTGAATGGCGTCGCCACCAACACGAGCGGCACGAGGACGGCGCGCGGGGGAGGGCCAGTGGCTGAAGGGAGCTTGCGGATCCGCTCATTGACCGATGGCAGGAATAGGACCACCCATGCGAGGACCGAGACGACGACTGCAGCCACCCACAGGGTGTCGACCGGCCTGGCCACGGCGATCAGCAGGCCGCCCAGGATCGAGGCCAACCCGGTGCGACGTGCCCACCGCCCAGCCACGATGATCATCCCAACCACCGCCACGGTTGCGGTGGTCATCAAACCGAAGCCAACGAGGAACACCGACCACGGGGCGAGGGGTCCGGGATCGACCGTCAGTGCGATGGTCCATAGAACGGCGACAACCAGAGGGGAGGCGGAGGCCCAGGGAACCTTCACCCAGGAAGTCTCGCAGCGGAAAGGGTCAAGCCGAAGTCGGGTCCACCGACTCCTCATGTTGACTGACGACCCTCAGCCCCTGATGGTCGGCGATCCTGGTCGAGTCACCAGGCTCCCACATCGTTTCCTCTCGCCAGACTTCGCCGGGTCGCAGGGTCACCACCGCTCCGTGCCCTGGCTTCTCATCATGGAGCCCGGTCAGGGCGGAGCCGATGAGGCGCAGCCGACCGGCCTGGATCGGGTCCTGATGCGAAACGATCACGACGTCCCCATGGGGGTGGTCGGTGTCGAGGCGACGAGCGGTCGCCGCCATGCGCTCGGCCAGGTCGTTGAGGGACTCCTCGGCGAAAGTAAGGGTCTCGGGATGCTCGAGGTAGGCCTCCAACTCGCCGGGGAAAGCATCGGGTATGTCGCTCCAACTATGGCCCCGCCATCGGTTGGTCACCCGCCACTCGGTCAAACCAGGGTCGACCTTCACCGGGACTCCGGTGCGGCCCGCGATCTCCTCGGCGGTCCTCAGCGAACGCTCCAGGGGAGAGGACCAGATGGCGACCACGGGACGTGCGCCGAGATAGCGACCGACCCGCCGTGCTTGCTCGAGGCCCCGTTCGGAGAGACCGAACCCCGGGAGGTCGGAATAGACGAGGTGCTCGGGGTTGTCGACCTCGGCGTGACGTACGAGATGGATCAGGGCGGCCATTGACCTCAGTTTGGCGGTTCCTGTCGGTTGTCAGAGGTAACTTGGCCAGGTGTGGACCGAACCGATCCTCCACGTCGACATGGATGCCTTCTTTGTCGAGGTGGAGCGGCTGGGCGACGCATCGTTGAGATCCAAGCCGGTGGCAGTCGGGGGCGGTGGCAAGCGGGGCGTGATCGCCAGCGCGTCCTATGAAGCCAGGAAGGCCGGTGTCCACTCCGCCCAACCCACGGCCATCGCCCTCCGCATGTGCCCAAACCTGCTCGTGGTGGCTCCCGATCACAGTCGGTACGGGGCGGTGTCCTCACAGGTATTCGAGATATTCAGATCCTTCACCCCCTATGTCGAAGGGCTGAGTCTCGACGAGGCTTTCCTCGATGTCCTCGGATTGCGGTTTCACTTCGAGTCCCCGGTCCATGTCGGCCAGGAGATCAGGTCCCGAATCAAGTCCGAACTGGGACTTCCCGCATCAGTCGGCGTTGCTTCCACCAAGTTCATGGCGAAGCTGGCCTCCGAGGCGGCCAAGCCCGATGGCCTCCTCCACATTCCCAGCAGCGACCAGATCGAGTTTCTCCACGGCCTTCCGGTCAGCTCGCTGTGGGGTGTTGGCCCGGCGACGCTCGCCGGTCTGCAGCGATTGGGCGTGGTGACCGTTGGCGACCTTGCCGAGCTCCCGGAAGCAACGGTGGTCTCGGCCCTGGGCCCGGCCAACGGGCGTCATCTCCTGGCTTTGGCCCGGGGGATCGACGAGCGCCAGGTCGAGCCCGACATCGAGGCAAAGTCGATCTCGGTGGAGGAGACGTACGAAACCGATCTCGAAGGCAAGGACGTGGTCCAGGCCGCCCTCCTGGCCCATGCTCAGAGCCTGTCCGGCCGGCTTCGGCGCAGTGGGCTGGCGGCGAGGACGGTGCACCTCAAGGTGCGCTATCAGGACTTCACGACGATCACTCGAAGTCTCACGAGCGAGGCAGCGGTCGACAGCCCGCATGATCTCTATCGGATCGGCCTCGGTCTGCTGGACCAGGTCGATCTCGATCGGCCCGTGAGATTGCTCGGCCTGGGTGGCTCGACTCTCGAAGATGGCAGCCAACCGAGGCAGCTGACTCTGGATGCCTCCGAGGATTGGGACCGTTTGGCCGAAGCAGTGTCCGGAGTCCGGGAGCGTTACGGCGATCGCGCTGTCGAGCCGGCCCGACTTTTGGAGCAGCGACCCCTTCAAAGAGGAATCGACCCGTGAAACTGTCTTCGGGTCAGGTGTATTGTTTCATGCGGGCGTGGATCTAGCTTGAGGAACGAGGTAGCGATGCCCCTCGACGATCACGAACAAAAGATCCTGGCGGAGATCGAGCGCCAGTTCTATGAAGAAGACCCTGAGCTCGCCCGAGCGGTCCGGGACATCACCCGGCCCTCGCGGATTGGGGCCCGTCTCGCCGTGCTCGGAGTGATCGCAGGTCTCGCCATCGTCATCGGATTCTTCACCACGCGCACCGTGATCGCCATCCTTGGATTCGTACTCCTGGTCGTGTCGGCGACCGCTCTGGTGACCGGGATCCGCGCTCGCGGCTGGCAGGTGCCCGAGCCCGAGCCCGACGACGACTGAACCGCTCCACTCCACCCCGCCTCCTCACGCCGCGCCCGTTTTGTAACGGCTAATGTTCCGGCCCCCGGCGGCTTCCCAAGGAGGGTGGGAACGCTTCCAAGGAGGAGGACTCGACCCCATCATCAGGGTCGTAGGTGAGTTGTTGTAGGAAGGGACGAGTGGAGCAGTCATTCACAGCCGAGCAGGCATGCCGGCTGACCAATTGCACGCATCATCAACTTCGTTATTGGGACCGGGTCGGATTGGTCAGCCCCTCCGTCCAACGAACCGGCGGTCGGCCGGGAGTCAGGCGCCTCTACTCATTTCGCGATCTCGTCGCATTGCGTGTGGTGCGCAGCCTGCTCGACAACGGGATGTCACTGCAGCGGGTCAGACGGGCGTGGGACTATCTGCGTCGGGAGGGGGAGATGGAGGATCACCTCGCCGACATAAAGCTGGTGACCGATGGTCAGACCATCTTCCACGTCGGGTCTGACGAGGGTGAGCTGATGGATGCCCTCCGCCAGGGCCAGCTGGCCTTCTTCGTCGCCATTGACGAGATAGCCAGAGAGGTCGAGGAGGACGTGACCCGGTTCGAGCTGGATCGCAACCGCTTCCTCGACATGTTGCGTCGGGTCGAAGACGACGTCGCCGACGAGCAGCGAGCGGCCAGCAGCTAGGTCAGGGCTGGCGGTCGACCAACGACCGCAGACTGAAGACCGCTCTCGCCCGCTCCGGGCCTTCGTAGCGAAGTTTCAGCCACTGCTCGAAATGGTCGAGGTCCGATTGGGTGGCCCGCCCATTGCGTCCGCCATAGACAGCAGCCGAATAGTTGCGTGCGATCGGCACCAGGACACGATCCCTGGCATTGGCGAACTCGAGCGGCGTTTGATGATCCGGTATCGGCTGTCCCAGGTCGGCGAGGCGGTCAACCATCTCCTCCCAGACGGCCGTGATGTCCCCACCCTCTCTGATCCGATGGATCCGCCTCCGTCGACGCACCTCCTTGCTCATGGGGATCGCCAGCAGCATGAGGGCCACGACCGGCAGGATCCACCACCACCATGATGCGATGCCAAGGAAGGATCCGTCTCCGTTGAGGGGGTTCCCGTTCTGGTCAACCCTGTCCGGGATCTGGCTCTCGTCGAGGAAGCCGGGGCGGGCGATGTCCGGGGCGTTGGGATCGGGTGGCGGGAGGTAGGGGGCAGGGTCGAAGGCCGTGGTGACACTTTGCGGTATCCCGTCACCCCGAGGGGTGGGGTCGAACTTGACCCAACCGAATCCGTCCATCCACATCTCGACCCAGGCATGGGCATTGTTGTCCCGGACGGTGATGACCTCGGTGCCGTCGTCTTGGACGTCGACCTTGCCCGGCGTGAATCCCCAAACGACACGGCTTGGGATCCCGATTGCCCGGCCCAATACGGCCATCGAGGCGGCGAATTGCTCGCAATACCCGGTGCGGTAGTTTTCGCTCAACGGCTCGTTGAGCCACGCATCGATATCGAGGGATCCGGCGCCGGTTGACACATTGGTCGAATAGACGAACTCTGTCCGGAACCAGTGCTCCAGCAGCCAGGCACGCTCGAAGTCGGTGCTGGCACCTCTGGTTTGCACCCGTGCGACCCGGAGGATGTCTGCCGGGGTGTCCTCCGGAAGGTCGACGAATCGCTCGATGTCTGCCGGGCGGTCTAACGAGCCGGGAGGTAGTGCAGGCTCCTCGCTGAAGGCTCCGTCCGCGGCTGCGTTGGCAAATAGAGGGCTGAACGACCCGTCGGGCAGGGTCCCCAGCGCTCCCAGGTCTTTCTGATAGTCGGGGAAGACCGCCTCGACCTGGTATTCGTCGCCCTCGCCCATCTGTGCCTGATAGAGGACCGACCCATCCGGCGTGGTCTGGAAGCCGGCGACATTCACCGAGTCTGACTGAAGGAAGCGGGCGGTCCCCGCGGTCGGCAGGACCGGGGTTCGAAGGAGAGCGATCCGGATCCGCTCGCTAATTACCTCAGTTGTGCCCCGATATGCATGCTCCGGATCGCCGATGACGGAGTCGGAGGTGTAAAAGTCGGCGGCCGCGGCGGATGGGCGCCAGGCTTGCCCGTCGAAATTGTCGAGGCTCTCCATCCGCCAGTAGATCTGCTCGGCCGGCGGCCCATCTGGGCTCACGGTGGCTTGAAATAGGACAGCATTGGAGCGCCTGATGATCCTCTGTTGGAGGTCGGCGAGGCGGTCGAAGGCGACACCCCCGAAGCCAGGCCCGTACCCGCCGCCCAGGCGCCATGGGAGATTCCCATTGGCGGGCACCAGTCCGGCCGCCCCTTGAGTGGCAAACAGGGAAGCAGTGGCGACCAGAAGGGCGGCGCTGATGGCCCAGCCACGAGAACGCCGGGGCAGCGGTCGGCCGTGGAGGTCGCGGACCCGACCGGCGTCGGTGCGACGCTCGAGCGCCACCGCGGCGATTGCGAGGGCGATCACAGCGATCGAGGCGGCCATCCATCCCCGGCCGGCCCGAATCCGGTCCATGACCGCGAACTGCAGGTAGAGGGCAATTGAGGGTACGACCATGGCCGCCGTCGGCCCGGTGGACGCCCCCCAGACGTAGAGGGCCCCGACCGCCCACATCAGGACGGCAAGGACCCCGACCAGGCCCGAGGTTGGGAACACGGGAGCCACGCCGAACCTGATCAGATCCAGCGCCTGGGAGATCTCGTGGACCACCTCGCCCGGGGTCGAGACGCTGGGGATGAACCCGGCAATCAAAGTTTGGGGCACCGAGATCCTGAGGAAGAGGGCGATGCCGAGGAGGATGAAGACCGCGATTGCGATCTTGCGGTTCTTGATCGTCTGACCGAGGAGCCACCAGACCACTCCACCCATGAACGCCGAGGCGATCATGATCAGCTGCCACTGCGGCGCCTGGTCGCCGGTGTCCAGGAGGCGGTCCACCCTGGCCACCATCAGCACGAAGGCTGCGAAGCCGGCTAGCCGACCGAGGCTGTTGTCCATGCCGTCCTCATAGTCGTGACCCAAGCCGGAGCCCAGAGTTGGTCGGGCTCGATTGACACCGTGGCCACCCCGAATCGGTGAAATCCGACCAGAGTTTGCGAAGTTGACGATGAGACCGTCATCAAGACCGTGGTCGGGTAGTCACGGGCAAGCAGTCGTTGCACCGAAAGCAGGGACCTGTCCGCGACCCCGGTGATGATCACCAGAGCGCCGCCCCCGCCTTTCTGTCGAATCCTGGTGGCGACTGCCTGGATGTCGATCGCCGAATCGGGTTGGACCAGTGCGAGGCGCTCCATGGCCGAGCCGTAGCGTGAAGCGTCGATGGGGTCGGCGTCGCCGGCCCACAGGTCTGCGTCGAAGCCGGAGCCGACCAGATGGGTGACGATGGTGGCGGCTCCCGACACCGCCTTCTCAAAGGCCTCCCTCGACTCATAGCTGCCGTCCCGCACGTCGAGCAGGACCAGTGCTCGCGACTGCCATGGGGTCTCCAGTTGGCGGATCATCAATTCGTCGGTCTTCGCCGACGATGGCCAATGAACCCTTCTCAGGTCGTCTCCACGCTGATATTCGCGGAGGGTGTAGAAGTCCTCACCGCCTCGCCGGCTGTGCTCGGGCCGGGAAGCCTGCATCGCGGGATCCTGGCCCCTCACGATGGGAAATCCGGTGAGCTCCTCGAGTGCGGGATAGACCACGATCCGGTCGACCGGGCCGACTGGCCCGCGGGTTTCTGCGAGCCCGAGGGGATCTGAGATGCTGACCATGGTCGGGCCAACCCGGTACACCCCGCGGGGCCGGCAGGTGACGCGATAGGTAGCAGTTGTCGATTCGCCCTTCCGAAGCCGGGCGACTTCGAAGCTGGCCACTCCGAGCTGGTTGACATCGTCTTCGATCGAGATGTTCCCTATCGCCCGTTTCGATTGATTCTCGACGAGCAGGGTGACACTGGTGGTGTCGCCATCATGGACGGTGGCGGAGCCGAGTCGTCTGTTGACTTCGAGCTGGGAGCGCCGGGCACGCACCAGGGCGAGGGCGAAGATCTGCGCTATCACGAGGAACAATGCGATGAGGAGCAGTTCGATGTCGCCGAGGGCGTACCAGAGGACAATCAAAGCGAGACCGGCCCCTGAGAAAGCCCAGCCCCGAAGGGTTGGCATCAGGTGGCGATCCGGGACGTGGTTCCCGGCACCCTGAGCCTGGTCATGATCTCGTCGATCATGCCGGTCAGGGTCTCGCCCCGCATCTGAGCCTCTGGCCGCAGGGACATTCGATGCTCGAGCACAGGATGCGCCAGGGCCTTCACGTCGTCCGGGGTCACGTACTCACGATCCTGGGATGCGGCCATGGCCCGGCCCAGGCGTTGCAGGAAGAGTGCAGCGCGGGGTGAGGCTCCGAGCAAGACATCGGAATGGTTCCTCGTCCCTTCGACCAGGTCGATGATGTAGGTCTTGACGGCCGGTGAGACCGCCACGCTCTGCGCGATCGTGATCATCTCGGCAACTTCTTCCACCGAGACCACCGGTTCGAGGTCGAAAAAGGTGGATCGAACCGCATGCGTGTCCAGGATCTCCAATTCCTTCACCCGGCTCGGATATCCGATCACAACTCTCATCATGAAACGGTCCAATTGAGCCTCGGGAAGGGGATACGTGCCTTCGTGCTCTAAAGGGTTCTGAGTCGCCATGACCATGAAGGGGAGGGGCAATTCCCGGGTCGTGCCGTCGGACGTCACCTGCCTCTCTTCCATCGCTTCGAGAAGGGCAGATTGGGTCTTCGGGCTTGCCCGGTTGATCTCGTCGCCCACCACCAGGTTGGCGAAGATCGGCCCCGGCTTGAACTCGAACTCGCTGACATTGCGATCCCATACCGACACTCCTGTCACGTCGGAGGGGAGGAGGTCGGGGGTGAATTGGATCCGGTTGAAGATGCTGTCGATCGACCGGGCCACCGACTTGGCGAGTTGGGTCTTGCCCACTCCGGGAACGTCTTCGACCAGGACGTGGCCTTCGGCGACGAGCGCAAGAAGCACCAGCTCGATCACATCACGCTTCCCCTGAATGACCTTCTCTACGTTGCTGGCGATGCGATCGAATCGCTCGCTGAAGGTCGCAATCTGCTGTGGTGTCACCTCGGCCAATTAGCGCTCCCGGGTCGAGTATTTATTTGCGGAGACTCTACCGGCGGGCAGGGCTTGAGTGGCTAGAGTGTTGGGCGGGGAAAGGGTATTGCTCGATGGGACAACGGCTGGGGCTGAGTGATGGCCTGCCGACGCTGGTAAGGAGGCCCGTCCTGCTCTGGGAGGGCATTCGCGCCGCGTTGGCTATGCGCTCGCGTGGTGGACTGACCCCCTCACCTGAATATCTCGCCTGGAGACTGCACACCGCGTACGGGGAAGATGCCTCGTCCGTGAGACCCGAGGATCTTGCCGCTTACCTCGGATGGCGCCGCATGATGAGAAAGCTGTCATGAGCTCCAAGCTCGTCGGGCGAATCCAGGACATCCCCGGTGTGGCATCTGTGTCGCTGGACCTCGAAGACCCCGAGGACGGCGGGATCAACGTTCGGCTCGAGCCCAACGCCGACGAGGTCGAAGTGTTGGAACGTGTGCGCGCCTTGCTGGTTGCCTACGGCGTTCGCTCTCAGGGTTATCCCACGCTCCGGGTCGGCCGGACCCGAATCACCGGAGACCGAAGGCTGGGAGTCGACGTGCGCATAACCCCGATCAAGGGCGGCGCACGTGTGGAGGTGGTTGGGAGCACGGTTCGGTCTTTTCGGATTGTTCCCCCTGATCCCACGGCCATTGCCCAGGGTCTCGCCGATGCTTGGTGTCAGGTATTGGGTCGCCCACCCGTTGAGATCGCAGGTGTGTCCGTCACCGACGGGGGGATGATCGAAGTGGTCGCTCTCGAGGCGCCGGTCGAGCGGACCGGTCATGGAGATCTCGCCGACGGATGGACGCAGGCCCTTGCCGCGGCAGTGGGTGAGGCGATCGGGGTGGTTTCCAGGTCGGAAGAGACCATTGCCACGAACGCACCCAGCACTGCTTGGTAACGTCGCGTCGCAAGAGACGCTATGGCCAGGGTTCTTGTCCTCAATGCAAGTTATGAGCCTCTTTCGGTGGTGACCACGCGCCGGGCGGTTGTCTTGGTGCTGCACCAGAAGGCGAGCGTCGTAGTCGGCAAGGACGAGGTCTGGCTGTCGGAGCACGACTCGGTCGAAGTTCCGTCGGTGGTTCGACTCAACCGCTTTGTGAAGGTCCCTTACCGCCGGGCGGCCCCTGTCACCAGGCGAGCGGTGTTCGGCAGGGACGGCCATCGCTGTCAGTACTGCGGTGGGCCCGCCGAGTCCCTGGATCACATCATGCCCAGGTCCAAGGGTGGCAACCACTCCTGGGACAACGTCGTTGCCTGTTGCCGCCCGTGCAACATCAGGAAGGGCGACCGGCTCCCGGCCGAGGCGGGGCTCCGTCTCGACAGCAAGCCAGGCCCACCCCGTCAGTACGCCTGGATCTACGCCTCGACCGGTTATCAGGTCGATCCGGCCTGGCATCCGTATCTCGGAGCCGCGTAGAGTCGAGTGGTCGGTCCCGGCCGGTAGACATTGTCTACGAAGGGAGCGTGGTGTCGAGACTCGTCAAGCTCCTTGCCCTCCTGTTCGCCTTGACAGCCTGCGAAGGGTCTGTGATCTTCTCCGGCTCGGCGAGCTCGCCGGACCCGTTGGTCATCCCGTCGACTCTCTCGACACCCACGACGATCGAATTGACACCGGCTCCCGGTGCAGAGGACTACCACTGGGACGCAGTCACCATCTCGGACCTGAACGCGTTGCGGAACGGCCCTGTCACGTTTGAGGTGCTGGACACTCTCACCAATTCCTGCGTCGACTCGGTCGTCGCATTCACCAGGATGGGCCAGGCCCTCCTCGGCGATGTGGACAGGGTCCTCGACGTCGGTGTCGCCGCCGAGAACGGTACGGGGAGCATTGCCGATGCCTCCACCGCTTTCGACGTCTGGGGCAACACTGCCCTGGTGGTGGGATACATGGCGATCCACGTCGTCGACAATGCATCATTCCCGCCGGATGCAGTCAGCTTCATCGACCAGTTCGGCGAGGTGGCCCGAAAGGCCGGGGGATATGCGTTCGCCATCGGGAACCAGGCGTTCATTGCTGCCGACGGTGAAATCGACGAGACAAAGCTCGAAATCTGGCGTGAACATGGGCTGCACGACGACGCACTCGACGAACTGATCGCGGCCACAGACTCGGTCGACAGCGAGGCTCTCTGCCGATAGGCATCGGCCTCGTCCGGTACCTCCTGGATGTCATCCACCTTTTCGCGCGCTTTGTGGGGGAGCCACCACCCCAAGTGGGGGAAAAGGTTGACAAGTGGGGGAAAGTGGGTCATAGTGGCGCTCACGACCCACAAGGGGGGTCAGCAGGTGCGGACGGACGGAAACGAGAAGAAGTGTTCCTTGGAGAGTTCTTCCACAGTCTCGATGGGAAGGGCCGGGTGGTCCTGCCCTCCGCTTTCCGTCGTCGTCTCGAAGCGGGCTGTGTCGTCGCCAAGGGTCAGGACGGCCAGTTGGTCATCTTCGCTGTCGACGACTTCGAGGCAAAGGCCGCCGAAGTGATGGAGAAGCCCCAGAACCGCGGTGGGCGTCGCTTCTCCCGAACCGTGTTCGGTGGCGCCGACCATCAAGAGCTCGACAAGTCGGGCCGGCTCCTGGTCAAGCCCGACCTCCGCCAGTTCGCCTCACTCGAAGGCAGCACCGAGATCGCGGTGATCGGAGTCTTCGATCACGTCGAGTTGTGGAATCGAGACCGGTATCTCACCGACCGGGCCACCGGCGACGAGAGCTACCTGGAGGAGGACGACTGAATCGAGACCGATCGAACTGGCTGGCCCATCGCCAGCCCCCCGGAACCAATTGGAAGGCCCCTGACTCCGCCCGCTTCCTTTGGTACCAGCGCCCGGGGGGCTGGCAATGAGCCAGGACGGGAACGGAAATGGCCGGGACTACCACCGGCCGGTCCTGGCTGAGGAAGTCGTCGGGTTGATGGCACCCGCGCTCCCCGGGGTGGTGGTGGACGCCACGTTCGGGGGTGGAGGCCACACCAGACGCTTGCTGGACGAGTTCGGAGATGAAGTGACAATGATTGGGATCGACAGGGACCCCGCGGCCTTGGCCAACGCCAGGGACTTCGGAGTCGTTGCCATCCAGGGGAATTTCAGTGAGCTCTCGGCACTCGTCTCCCCGATCGTCCCTGCTCAGATCAGCGCTGTGCTCTTCGACTTCGGAGTGTCCTCGCACCAACTCGACGAGCCCAAGCGAGGGTTCTCCTACCGAAACGACGGCCCCCTCGACATGCGCATGGGGCCCGATGCCGCACACAGTGCGGCCGAGGTCGTCAACGAATGGCCCGAAGCCCGCATCGCCGAGGTCATTCGTCGATACGGAGAGGAGCCGTTGGCACGGCGCATCGCCAAGGCCATCGTCGCCGCCCGCCCCATTGAGTCGACCAGCCAGCTATCCACCGTCATTGCAGAGGCACTGCCTGCGGCCCGTCGCCGGGCGGGTCATCCCGCCCGGCGAACTTTCCAGGCAATACGAATTGCGGTGAATGAGGAGCTGGAAGCCGTCGCTGATGGCCTCGATCAGGCCATCGAGTTGGTCCGACCTGGGGGAAGGGTCATCGCCATCTCGTATCACTCATTGGAGGACCGCATCGTCAAGCGCCGTTTCGTCAAGGGAGCCACCGGTTGCACCTGTCCGCCGGAAATGCCGGTGTGCGGCTGCGGAAACACAGCAGAGCTCAGGATTCTCACCCGCAAGGCAGTCCGTGCGTCGGCCGACGAGATTGCCGGAAACAACCGGGCAAGGTCGGCCGTGCTGCGGGCAGTGGAGAAGGTGGCGGCATGACCGCCAGACCGCTGCGCCGTGTTGCGGAGACCGATCCGCTTCGTGTTCTCAAGGGCAAGCGACTCAGCAGGCCGTCACTGGCCCCGTGGATGATCATGGCTTTGATCGGTGTGATCGCCTTCCTCGGATTGGGCTTTGCCCGCACCTCCCTCGATCGCTCGGCGTTCGAGTTGTCCGAGCTCACCAAGTCGATCGACGATGCCACCGAGATCAATCAGAGCCTGAGTCTCGAGATCGCTCGACTGGAAAACCCAGCCCGGATCGCCCCTCTGGCCGAAGATCTAGGTCTCGTGATCCCATCCAACACCAAACAACTACTGGTCGACCTCGATCCGGCCGGCCCCAGGGTGGCCGACGCGAGGGTTGACGGAGCAACGCAATGATGACCCGACGCAGCGCTGGAGCCGGGCCGATGGACGGAGTGGGACACTCCGAACCACCGGGGTTCCGGCCGGAGACCTGACTTCGTGGCGGGCCCCGATGCAGCCCGACGTTGGAATCCGGCCAAGGTTCGGATCGCTGTAATCGGGCTGACCCTCGTGGCTGCCTGGGGAGGGATGGCCTACCGGCTCGTCCAGGTCCAGGTGGTCCAGGCAGCGGAGCTCGCCGACAAAGGGCTTTCGCAGCGTCTGGTGTCCCGTGAGCTCCCGCCCCAGAGAGGGAAGATCTACGACCGCAACGGTGACCTGTTGGCGATGACCGTGGAGACCCAGAGCCTCTACGCCGTGCCGGGCCAAGTCGAGGACCCTGTTTGGGTGGCTCAGCAGGTGGGAGGTGTCCTCGGTGTGGATTCTGATCTCCTCCGCGACCGGCTCGCGTCCGACCGCGATTTCGTCTATCTGAAGCGCCAGGTCGAGGCCGACCTCGCAGACGAGGTCATGGGGCTGGAGATCAAAGGTGTCTACTCCCTGCCCGAGCCGAGCCGGGTCTATCCCGCCGGACAAGTGGCCAGTCATGTCACGGGCTTCGTCGACATCGATGGAAACGGCCAGGAGGGCCTGGAGTACATGTACGACGATGCACTGCGGGGGTTGGAGGGACACGCTCTTTTCGAGCGCGACCTGGAAGGTCGGCCGATCCCGCAGGGGATCAGCGAGATAACACCAGCCGTGCCCGGGGTCGATCTCAACACAACGATCGACCTTCCCCTTCAGTATCAGGCTCAGCAGGCCTGTCTCGATGCGATCGAGGCGCCCACTGCCGCCAAGTCCTGCTGGGTGGTCGTGCTCTCGGTGGAGACAGGTGAGGTCTTGGCGATGACCGGTGCACCGGCCTTCGACCCACAGACTCGGGAGAACGTCGACCCCCGCTGTGTCGACGACCCGGACCCGGTGAAATGCCTCACCTTTTCCAACTTCATCGTGCGGGGGCTCTACG
>DATDJH010000032.1:0-6979 GCA_036520635.1 Acidimicrobiia bacterium | reverse complement strand
AGAGGTCTTCGGATACCCGGGCACCGAGAGCCAGTTCGCAGCCTTTGTCCGAGGTCAGGGCAAAGCCCGCGACTTCGAAGTCGACCGCCTTCTTGCGAATGGAACGTTCAGTGCCGAGAAGAGGGCCGAGGAGCCGGTTCTGCTCAATGGAAGACTCCCAGGTGAGCCGGAGCGCCCGAGTTGGATGCGGGTCACGGCCCGGATGGACGGCGAGTACCTCGAGCTGAAGAAGCTGATGCGGGGCATGTCGTTGAACACGGTGTGTGAGGAGGCCAACTGCCCCAACATCTACGAATGCTGGGGGATGGGCACCGCCACATTGATGATCCTCGGCGACAAGTGCACCCGGGCTTGCTCGTTCTGCAACGTCAACACCGGGAAGCCGACCGAGTTCGACATCTTCGAGCCGTATCGGGCCGCAGAAGCGATCCGGAAGATGGGTCTCAAACATGCCGTGATCACCTCGGTCAACCGCGATGACCTGGACGACGGTGGGTCGGGCATCTTTGCCCACACCATCACCGAGACCCGGCGCCAGTCGCCAGGCACCGAGATAGAAGTACTGATCCCAGACTTCAAGGGTGATCGCGAGGCGCTGCAAACTGTGATGGATGCGGTCCCAGAGGTGCTCAATCACAACACGGAGACCGTGCTCCGGTTGCAACGCGACATCCGGACTTCGGCCAACTATGGGCGCTCGCTGGCGCTTCTATGGCGCGCGAAGCAGATGAACCCGTCCGGCCTGGTCAAGTCGGGCCTGATCGTGGGGATGGGGGAGACTCGCGAGGAAGTGCTCGACACCCTGGCCGACATGAGGGCGGTGGGCATCGACATCATCACAATCGGCCAATACCTGCGCCCCACCGCAAGGCATCGGTCGATCCATCGCTACGTCCACCCTGACGAATTCGCCGAGTACAAGAGCTTTGGCGAGGGGAGGGGCATCCCGCATGTGGAGTCGGGTCCCTTGGTGCGTTCCAGCTATCACGCCAAGGAGAGCCGGGCGGCCGTTCCGGTGACGATCGGGTCCAGCGCGGGCTAGGCCCGCTTCGTAATTGCGTTCGGGAGGTCGTATGTGATCCCTGTCGCACACAATTAGGCGAGGGGGGCCGCCTAGTCGCGTTCTCCCGGTGGAATCGGTGGCGGGTCGCCGGGCGGCGGCCAGGAGGGCGGCGGTTCGACCGAGGCCGGGTGCAACGGCTCGAGGCGGTCTGCCACCCGAAGGAAGAAGCTTGCTGCCTCCTCTCGAGACAGCACCCGATTAGGACAGAAGCGGTTGGAGCCGCAGCCTTCGGTGAGTTTGGCGTCGGCAAAGGTGTTGATGGCCGATTCGGCCCAGTGCCCATCGTCATCTGTGAATGCGTCGCCGCCGGCGGCGGACAGGCTCATGGCTCGCACCGTCATGGTCGCGAACTCGGCTCGGGTCAGGTCGCGGTCGGGGCAGAACGCTCCGGCTCCACAGCCAACTGTGATCCCGGCGGCCGCCACTTTGTTTATCGCGCCTTCAAACAGATGCCCGTCGTCATCGTTGAAGTAGTTCTTGGTGGCTGGCGGAAGACCCAGCACCCGGGCAAACAAGGCGGCCACCTCCCCTCTCGTCATCAAGCGCTGCGGACAGGCAAGCCGATATCCACATCCGTAGAGCAGCCCGCGGGCATGGAGCTCGGTGAAGGCCTTCTTGTGAAGGCTGTTGTTGTCGTCCGTGAATGGGTCGAGGCATCCAACTCTTCCCTCCGTCGAGACCACGACCTGGTCGATGGTCAGACTCAACGGGTTTGGAGTAGGCCAGCTGCCCCCGAAGTAGACGTTGAGCCACATCTCGCGGATTCCGATGGCAGGCTCTCCGGTGCGTCGAAAGGCAAGACCGGTGCGGGTGAAGCGCTTGGTCCCGTCCAGCCATCCCTCAACCGACCCATCGTTGGCGCCCGGGGTGTTCAACTCGACGTGTCCTTCGATGCACTGCCAACGACCGGGTTCTAGATCGGCTCCGGGCCAGAAGAGCTCATCGCCACATGCGCCGACCTGGTCTAGGTGATAGAGGTAGGTGCCGATGGGGACGTGGCCGGCCGGAGCGCCATTAGTGCCGGGGACACCGAACAGGCCGCGGGCGGACCAGCCCGGTTCGTCGGGCGTTGAAGGAATGCATCCCTTGGCCGACGACGAGTAGCTCCCGGACAGGCCGGGCAGTTTCCCGGTGTCGGCGGAATTCCAACTGGTGAGCCGTATGTGATATCGGTACCAGGCCTCATTGGGAACCGGCAGGGGGAGGCGATCGAATGGCCCCAGGCCACGGAACGCTCCCTCCGGGATGATGACGGTGAGGCCGTTCCCGGCGAATCCGGAGGTGACGACATCGGTTCTGGAGAGGTCCGTCGTCCGGACGTCGACCAGCCCGTCCGTCCATGTGTCGTCTTCGAAGTCACGTACCGCGACCGGATCGGCTGCGGCCGGATACACGCCTTGAGCCATGACGAAGGCGATGATGAGGGTGATGACGATTCTCAGGCGCATTGCCGTCACCCAAAGAGACCGTAGCCCGAGAACCCGATTACGCAGTCAATCGAGGGGCGATGGTTAACGTCATCTCGTTTTGGTGGAGACTCGTGTGACCTCTGATTCGCTACGTCGCTTCGACCGCGCCGGTCGCATAGGGCGGCTTCGCCAACTGATGTCCGAGGCTGGCATCGATGTCGTGATGCTCTCCGTGGGATCAGATCTCCCATACTTCACAGGTTATGAGGCGATGGCCTCCGAGCGGCTGACGATGTTGATCGTTCGCCAGACCGGTGACCCTGTGCTCCTCGTCCCGGCCCTGGAGGCAGCCCGCGTCCCCCCAGGACCGTTCGATTTGTTGTCATGGGGTGACACCGACGATCCAATTGAGATGGTGACTCGTGCGGTCGGGCATCCTGGCAAAGTGGCGGTTGGAGATCACACGTGGTCCACATTCCTCCTTGCCCTCCAAAGCGCGATACCCGATGCTGAGTGGCAAGTCGCCTCCGAGATGACGAGGCAACTTCGGATCCGAAAGGACGCAGCGGAGATCGAGATGATGAGAGCCGCCGCCGAGGCGGCGGACCGGGCTCTCGCCAGGGCGGCCTCGGAAGTCCGGTTCGCCGGCAGGACCGAGCGCCAGGTGGCTCGCGACTTCGCCCTCTTGACCGTGGAAGAGGGACACGATGTCGCCGCGTTCACGATCATCGGATCGGGCCCGAACTCGGCCTCTCCTCATCATGAGCCTGGCTTGCGGGTCATGCAGGAAGGTGATGTGGTGGTCTGTGACTTTGGTGGTCGAATTGGTGGCTACTACTCAGACGTCACCCGGACCTTTTCGGTCGGTGAAGTTGGCAAGGAGGAGACCGAGGTCCACGCACTGGTCGAGGAGGCGAACCGTGTTGGCCGCTCCGTAGTCGCCCCAGGAGTCACCTGTCAGGAGGTCGACCGCTGGGCGCGTTCGGTAATCGCGGGAGCGGGCTATGGCCGTTTCTTCATCCATCGGACCGGCCATGGCATAGGTCTCGAGGTTCACGAACACCCTTACATGGTCGAAGGCAACGACATGCTGATGCAACCGGGCATGGCTTTCTCAGTCGAGCCGGGGATCTATCTGCCAGGGCGGTTCGGGGTCAGGATCGAGGACATCGTGGTATGTACCGAGACCGGCGCGGACGTCCTGAACAAGGCCGACCGCGGCCTCGTCGTCGTCGCCTAGTCGACCCGGATGGTGGCGGTGGTCTTCTGAACCAGCGTGCCGTTCCAGCGCCACTCGCCAACCAGAGCGTGGTTTCCGCCGGCGAAAACGAGCGTGGCATTCCAGAGCCGGGTGGCTTGAGTTGATGACGACGCGATCGGCAGCTGCGTTGTGGAGATCGTTGTCCCGTCGAGGGTCAACGTGAAAGTGGTGCTCCCCGAGGTGAATTGGGCCTGTTCGCTTCCCTGATAGGGAAGCACCTGAAAGAATCCTTCCTGGATGAGGTGGGTGCGTCCACTGAATGTGTCGACGATCAGAGAGCACGATTTGCCGTCCTTGCTGCAGCTGATCGGGCTCCAGTTGGCGAGAAGGATCCGCTGTGGGTTGTGCGGCAGGCTCAACGCTCGCGTGAGCAGCGTGGCGATCTCGCCTCGGGTCAGGATCCGGTCCGGGCAGAACCGGTTGTTGGTCGGCGGGTTGCAACCGACGGTGATCCCGGCCGCCGCGATGCGGTTGATCGAGTTCTCGAGGACATGCCCGTTGTCGTCGATGAAGAAATTCGTCGAGGTTGGCGGAAGTCCTAGGCCTCTGGCGACAAAAGCTGCGAACTCGGCCCTGGTCAGGGTTCGATCCGGGCAGAACCTGCTGTTAACCGGAGGGTTGCACCCACTGGTGATCCCAGCAGCAGCGACCCTATTGATACCGCCTTCGAGGACGTGCCCATCGTCGTCCGTGAAATAGTCCTGCCCATCATCCGGCAGGCCGAGGGCGCGGGCGAGGAAGGTCGCGGCCTCCGCCCGGGTCACACCCCGGGTCGGGCAGTAGCGGGTGTTGTTCGGGGGATTGCACCCAGAGGTGATCCCGGCTGCAGCCACAGCCTCGATTCCGTTCTGGTGCGGGCTCTGGTTGTCGTCGGTGAACGTTCCCTGGAGCAAGATGGCGCTGACAGCATTCGGCCAGGCGACGACCACTACGCCAATCACCACCAAGACAACAACGCCCGAGGCGAGCCAGCGCTTCATCAGTCGATCTGCAACGACTCGAGGACCGCGTTCACCTGCGGTAGAAGCTCTGATCGATCGATGTGTGATCCCAGGACCACATAAAGGCAGAAAGCCCTTCCGTTGTGGGTGAAGAACTGTTGGAGGCCACTCTGTTGGGGGATGGCGTGAAGCAGTGCATCCCGGTCGAATTGTCGAGCGTCAAGTGGCCGGGGAATGCCTTCGGCGGCAAAGAGCGGGGTGCCCGCACTTTCCGGGCCGTATTCGAAGAGAGACACGAAGACGTCCTGACCGCTCATCAACTCGACGGCCCCGGTGCCGAACGAGCCTCGTTCGACTGGGAGCGGAAAGGAGGCGAGGTGCATCACGGTCGGTTCTTTCGCACCGTCAGCCATGAGCTCGAATCCACCTCCGGAGATCGATCCTTCCCATCCCGCGGGAACCTCAACCCCGACTCCGGCACGATCAATGCGGCTCATGTGGACTCCCGCTCACCGAGTGGGTTCTCATAGAGGGTCGGATCACCCGGGTGCAGGCCGGCGCCGCGGAGGTGATCCTCCGTGTAGTCGTTCTTGCCTCCGGTGGTCCGCTTGATCGCAGCCCCGTCGGCGGAGGATTGGCGGAGCAGGCCGAGCAAATGGCGCCAGCTCGAGGCGGCTCCTTCGCCGATCACCATCCCGGCCCCGTCGACGAGCATGAAATAGGGGGTCATCGGCACTCGGAAGGTGTCCCAAACGTCGTCGGACATCAGCAGCGGGAGCCGGGGTGGCGCGAGCTCACGGACCTTTGAGGGTGACTCGGAGGTCGGGCCCTTGGTGACGATGACAGTTCGGGTACCGGGTGTGGGCAGGTCGAAGTCGCCGCTGAATTCCTTCCAGAAGGTCTCACAGCTCAAGCACCCCGAAGAGAGGAAGGCGAGGAGTGTGTCATTCCGACCATGCTCGAGACTGATCGACCGCGCGCCACCCTCGAGGTCGACACCGGTCAAGGTGGTGGAGGGGGCCTTTTCGAATCCAGTGGTCTTGGGTCGGGTTTGCGCAGTGCCCACGGTGACTGACCCGTCCTCGGACGCGCCGAGGCTGTGCAATTGGCGGAGGATCTCGGCATGACTCTTGAGCAAGCCCGCAACGAGGACGGCAAGCAAGAGGATCACCAGGCCCTCGATGATGACGACTGCAGTCATCAAGCGTTCCGCCCCCAGGTGACGGGGATCCCGGCCGGGTCCCCGAAGGCGAAGCTGGCTTGGCCCCCACCCGAGGCAAGGGTGTTCTGGATGATCCAGGTGCCTTCGTCGAACCAGCCGACCCCGGTTCTCCCGTCGCCGTTCCAATCCCCGGTCACCGGGCGACCAGAACCGCTGATGGTGAAGTCGAAGTCGGGGCTCCCGGACGACGCCGAGTTGCGGAGAAGCCAGCGATTGCCTCGGACGACCCCGATTCCGGAGTAGCCGTCGCCGTTCCAGTCACCGACCACCGGGATGTCTCCGACCTGTCCAAATGTGAAGTCGATGTCGGCGTTACCGGCGCGGTTCGAGTTGCGAAGAAGCCAGCGATTGCCTCGTACCACGCCGATGGTGTGCACCCCGTTGCCGTTCCAATCGCCGACGATCGGGATGTCGCCTGGCTGGCCGTACTTGATGACCAGGTCGGGATCACCCGGGCCCTCGATCTGCCGGATGTGCCAGGTCAAAGTCGGAGTGCCGCCGGCGACCCCGTGGCGAACGTTCCTCACCACGCCCACGGTCCTCACGCCTGCGTTTGAGAAGTCTCCGGCGATGGGGACGTCCCCGGGGAGGCCGAGATCGTATGTCAGGTTGGCCCCACCTGCACTCAGGGAGTTTCTCAGCTGCCAGGTGCTGCCGGCGAACACCGCCGGCCTGGCGGGATAGGGGCCCTTGGGGGTGGTGTCGGGAAGGAGGCCTGCAGCATTGTGGTTATAGGTGGATTGGGACACCGCTGAGGTCGTGGAGCACGAGGAGTCCCATTCCCATGGAGGGACACAGGTAACGACGCGGCAGGTGATCGGGCCGATGCACGGCTTCTGGTTGTTGCACTGCCCGTACCTGAATCGGGTGCAACACGTCTTCCGCTCCGAGCAGTTGTCGTGATTGCAGTGGCAGGCGCAATCGACACAGGTGTGGGCACAGGTCCCGGATCCCCCGCAACCACAAGAGCACGCGGCCTCGTTGCAGTCCATGTAGTACCGGCTGTTCCCGTCGCAGAAGGTGTTGCCCTCTGCCCGCCACCACCCAGCCACCACGTTCCCAGGGGGACAGGTGTTGACCCCG
>DATDJH010000031.1:0-4964 GCA_036520635.1 Acidimicrobiia bacterium | reverse complement strand
ATGATGCGGCGGCCGCCTTCTTTCTTGCCGCCACCGGCCTCGATGAGGCGCTTGCCGCCACCGGCCTCGATCAACCTCGGCCTGGCGTCGGAGCCTGCAGCCTCTTCGGCACGAGACTTGATGCTCTTACGAGTACGCCGCGCCGGCCCACCAACTGCAAGGTCGGCCTCAGCCGCAATTCGATCCCCAGAAACCTGGCCTCGGGAAACGACCTCGCCCCGATAGACCCAGACTTTGACACCGATGGTGCCCACGGTCGTGTGAGCGGTCGCGGTGCCGTAGTCGATGTCGGCTCGGAAGGTATGGAGCGGAACCCGACCCTCGCGATACCACTCGCGACGACCCATCTCGGCGCCTCCCAGGCGGCCTTTGCACTCCACCCGAACCCCTTCGGCTCCAGCCTTGAGGGCAGAGGCGATTGCACGCTTCATGGCGCGTCGGAAAGCGATCCGGTTTTCGATCTGGTCGGCTATCCCCCTCGCCAGCAGCGCAGCGTCGAGATCGGGATCCTTCACTTCGTTGATGTTCAGTTTCACGGGGCGGTCAGCCATGGCCTCGAGGGCTCCACGGAGCCGTTCGGCCTCGGCACCCTTGCGGCCGATGACCACGCCGGGGCGTGCCGTATGGATGTCCACAATCAGACGGTCGCGGGTTCGCTCGATGTCGACGCGGGAAACTGCGCCTCGGAGCAACTCGTCCGTGAGGTACTTGCGGATTCTCCAGTCCTCGTTGACGAAGGCGACGTAGTCCTTTTGGGAGAACCACTTCGACTTCCAGTCAGTGGAAACACCTAGCCGGAACGAATAGGGGTGAACCTTCTGACCCATCAGTTCACCTCCTCATTCCTGTCCGACACCACGATCGTGATGTGGCTCGTTCGCTTTCTGATCTTGGCTGCGCGTCCCCGGGCCCGTGGCCGGTAACGCTTTAGGGTCGGGCCCTCGTCGGCGTAGGCCTCGGCGACCACGAGATCCTCGGAGTCGAGAGCGTGGTTGTGCTCGGCGTTGGCAACGGCTGAGCGCAGCATCTTGGCGACCGGCTCCGTGGCGCCGCGCGGTGTCAGGCGCAACACGTCTTCGGCCTCGATCACGGGAAGCCCGCGGACCAGGTCGAGAACGAGCCGCACCTTGTATGGCGACTGCCTTATGTACTTGGCTTGAGCCCTGACCTTCATCGCTTTCTCGCTGACTTGTCGGCGTGACCACGGAAGGTCCTGGTGGGAGCGAATTCGCCGAGCTTGTGGCCGACCATCGACTCGGTCACATAGACCGGCACGTGCTTGCGACCGTCGTGAACGGCAATCGTGTGCCCGATCATCTCGGGGATGATGGTTGAGCGACGTGACCAGGTCCTGATGACCCTCTTGCCGCCAGTGCGATTGAGCTCGTCGACCTTCGCTGCGAGGTGGTCGTCGACGAAGGGGCCCTTCTTGAGACTCCGAGCCATGGTTTACCTCCGACCCTTCTTCGCACGGCGTCGCACGATGTACTTGCTGGATGCTTTCTTCCGGCTGCGCGTGCGCCCCTCGGGCTGGCCCCAAGGGCTGACCGGGTGACGGCCACCCGACGACTTGCCTTCGCCACCACCCAGTGGATGATCGACGGGGTTCATGGCCACACCTCTGGTCTGGGGCCGGACGCCCTTCCAACGGTTGCGGCCTGCCTTGCCCAGCTTGATGAGCTCGGCCTCGGTGTTGCCGACCTGGCCCACAGTGGCCCGACTGTCGAGCGGCACCTGCCGCATCTCCCCGGAAGGGAGCCGAAGCAAGGCGAGATCGTTCTCTTTGGACATCAATTGCACCGCGGTGCCGGCGGAACGGCCGAGTTTGGCCCCGCCACCAGGCCGCATCTCGATTGCGTGAACGATGGTTCCCGCTGGAATGTTGCGAAGAGGAAGGGCATTTCCGGGGCGGATCTCGGCCTTCGAGCCAGACTCGAGGCGATCGTTCACGTTGACCCCGACTGGGGCCAGGATGTAGCGCTTCTCACCGTCGGCGTAGTTGAGCAACGCGATGCGGGCATTGCGGTTCGGGTCGTACTCGATGGTCGCAACGCGGGCGGGAATGCCGTCCTTGTCGCGCCTGAAGTCAATGACCCTGTAGCGCTGCTTGTGGCCACCACCGCGATGACGCGAGGTGACCCGCCCATAGGTGTTGCGCCCGCCAGTCTTGCTCTTTTTGGCGATCAGCGACTTCTCAGGTGTGTCGGTCGTGATCTCGGAGAAGTCCGAGACGGTCTGGAACCGACGCCCAGGAGAAGTTGGTTTTCTTTTCTTGACTGCCATCTCAGACTCCGAACAAATCGATCGAATTACCGGCGGCGAGAGTGACCAGAGCGCGCTTGGTGTCTTTGCGCTTGCCCATCTTCCAGCCCTGCCGCTTCACCTTGCCTTTGCGGTTCATCGTGTTGACACGCACGACCCGAACCCCAAATACCTGCTCGACAGCGTTCTTGATCTCGCTCTTGTTGGAGCGGGTGTCCACCAGGAAGGTGTAGGTGTTGTTGTGCTCGATGAGGTCATACGACTTCTCGGAGACCACCGGGGCGAGGATGATGTCGCGTAGATCGCTCATGCGGCGTCACCTCCCTCTTCCTTTGCCTTGGCGGCCTCGGCTTCCTTCACGAAGTCGCTGTCGCTGACCTCGTAGGAGCTGGATCGACCGACCGAGCCGACTGTGTGACTGGTGAACACCACCTGGTCGGCCCAGAGGACGTCATAGGGAGTGAGGTGTCCCGGCTCGGCAAGGATCACATCGGGAAGGTTTCGGAACGAGCGGCCAGCCACACCGTCGAGTTGGCTGAGCACGACCAGGGCCTTGCCCCCGGCTCCGATCGCCTTGAGCAGCGACACTGCCTGCTTCGTCTTGGGAGCGGCCCAGTCGAAATCGTCGATCACCTTGACTGCCTCTTCAGAGGCGCGGGCCGATAGGGCACTGCGAAGGGCAAGCCTCTTCATCTTCTTGGGGGTGCGCTGGCTGTAGTCGCGAGGCTTGGGGCCATGGGCCACACCGCCGCCGACCCAGTGAGGAGCCCTCGTGGATCCCTGACGGGCACGTCCGAGGCCCTTTTGGCGCCACGGCTTGCGCCCACCACCACGAACCTGGCCACGGGTCTTGGTCGATGCGGTGCCCGAGCGGGCGCCGGCGAGCTGGGCAGTGATCACCTGATGGAGAACGGCCAAGTTGGGCTCGATCCCGAAGATCTCGGCGTCGAGCTTCACATCGCCCTTCGAGGTGCCGTCTGCAGAGAACAGCGGCGCTTTGACGTCAGCCACGAGCCTTCACCGCCTCACGCACCAGGACCATCGAGCCCTTGGGTCCGGGGACCGCTCCGCCGAGAAGCAGGAGATCCCGCTCGGCGTCGACGCTTACGACCTCGAGACTGAGAGTGGTAACCCGCTCGCCGCCCAGGCGGCCGGCCATTTTCATTCCCTTGAACACGCGGGCCGGGGTGGCACATGCGCCAATCGAACCCGGGGCACGATGCTTCTTGTGAGTGCCATGCGAAGCGCCTTGACCCTTGAAATTGTGTCGCTCCATGACGCCGGCAAAGCCCTTGCCCTTAGAGACCCCGGCGACGTCCGCCTTGACGCCGGGCTTGAGGACATCTGAGATCCGGATCTCCTGACCCAGCGTGTAGGAAGCGGGGTCGGAGACACGAACCTCGACGAGGTGCTTGGCCGGGGCAACCCCAGCCTTCGCGAGATGCCCTGCCTCCGGCTTGTTGATCCGGCCCGGCTTCACCTCGCCATATGAGATTTGAATCGCGTTGTAGCCGTCGCTCTCCATGGTCTTTATCTGCGTGACGTGACAAGGCCCGGCCTTGATGACCGTCACCGGGATCGCCCGAGCCTGGTCATCGAAGACCTGGGTCATCCCCAGCTTTTGCCCGAGGATGGCGTTCATTTCCCGTTCTCCGTTGTCCGTTTTCCGTCATCCGTGACAGTTTCGGGGGCCGCGATCGGTTCGCTCACGGCCAGCAGCCCGAATGCAATCGCGATGAACGGTGACCTCTGAACGGTGAACGGGTTCATAGCTTGATCTCCACTTCAACCCCGGCGGGGAGCTCGAGACGCATCAGCGAGTCGACCGTCTTGGGAGTCGGCTCCAGGATGTCGATCAGGCGCTTGTGGATTCTCATTTCGAAATGCTCACGTGAGTCCTTGTCCACATGCGGGCCCCGGATGACGCAATAGCGATGGATCTCCGTTGGCAGAGGAACCGGGCCCTTGATCTTGGCCTGAGTCCGCAACACGGTCTCTGTGATCTTCTTCGAGGACTCATCGACCACGTTGTGGTCGTAGGCCTTGAGGCGGATCCGGATCTTCTGCTGGTCGCTCATTTGAGGATCTTGATGACTCGTCCGGCGCCGACAGTGCGGCCACCTTCACGGATCGCGAAGCGGAGACCCTCATCCATAGCGATCGGAGCGATCAACTCCACATTCATCTCCGTGTTATCACCAGGCATCACCATCTGAGTCCCCTCCGGCAACTGCACCGACCCCGTCACATCCGTAGTCCGGAAATAGAACTGAGGCCGATAACCAGGAAAGAACGGGTTATGACGGCCCCCCTCCTCCTTAGTCAGGACATACACCTGAGCTTCGAAATCGGTATGAGGAGTAATCGACCCCGGCTTCGCCAAAACCTGACCTCTTTCCACCTCATCCTTACCCACACCACGCAACAGAACCCCGACGTTGTCCCCAGCACGACCCTCATCCAGGAGCTTGCGGAACATTTCAATCCCAGTAGCCACCGTCTTATGAGTCGGCCGGATCCCCACAATCTCAACCTCCTCATTCACCTTGAGGATCCCCTGCTCCACCCGACCCGTAACCACCGTCCCCCGACCAGTAATACTGAACACGTCCTCAATCGACATCAAAAACGGCTTATCCGTATCCCGATCCGGCTCCGGAATATACGAATCAACCGAATCCATCAACTCCATGATCTGATCC
>DATDJH010000030.1:0-2742 GCA_036520635.1 Acidimicrobiia bacterium | reverse complement strand
CAACACCCAGTCGATCTCGTATGCCCGGCTTTCCTTGTTCGAGGCAGAGACCGCGGGCGATCATGACCTGGTCGTTAGCAGCTCGCTGACCCTGGCCGGATCTCTGGCGAGTGCAGGCGACAACGAAGCTGCGCTGGACATACTGAGCCAAGCTTCTCGCGAGTCTGATGGCTTGCTCGCTGCTGAGGTCGAGTTTCAGCGCGGGGCAGTGTTGGGTCGGATGGGTGACTTTGGGCGTGCGCTTGAGTCGTACGAGGCAGCCCTCCCCATCTTCATCCTCCACGATGATCTCGAGTCGGTGGTGATGGCTCTGCAGAACTCGGGACTCGTCCACCTCCATCGCGGGGACCTGACCTTGGCGCGGCAATCCTTCGAGGAGGCGCTGCACTATGAGGGGCTCATCGAAAGTGCGATTTGGGCTGCATCCACGATCCACAACTTGGGAATGGTCGCCGCCTACAGCGGCGATGTTCCGGAAGCGCTTCGACTATTGACCGAGGCCGAGTCTCGGCACGTCGCCCTCACTGGATCGGCCGCCGAGATCCAGGTGGGGCATTGCGAGGTCCTGCTATCGGCGGGTCTGTTTCGCGAGGCCCTGACACTGGCTTCGGACATAACTGAGACTCTGCGGACGTCGGGCCTCGGAGAGGACGAGGCCGAAGCCCGCTTGGTGGGTGCGCAGGCAGCATTGCTCGCTGGCGACGTTGACTCGGCACTGCGCTGGGCAGACATTGCTGCCCAGATGTTCAAGCGGCAGCGGCGTGAGGTGTGGGCGGCCGGTGCTCGCCTGGTGGGGATTCAGGCCCAGTACGAGGCAGGGATGATCAACGCCGAACTGATGGCTGACGCAAGGAAGATTGCCGAGACTCATGAATCCGAGGGACAACTGATCCCTGCCTTGAACGCGCGTCTCACCGCGGGTCGGATGGGGTTGGATCTGGGCCTCTTCGAAACAGCGCGTGCGGACCTTGACCGTGTCTCGCGAAAGAAGGTTGGACCCGTTGAGCTTCGCCTCCAGTCGCGCCTGGCAGGAGCCTTGCTTCGACTGTCCGAAGGAGATCTCAGTGGTGCGGATGCCGCGGCGCGGGCCGGGATGGCACTGCTCGACGACTATCAGGCCGCGCTGGGTGCGACGGATATCCGCAGCGGAGTCGAGCGTCATGGGGCGGCTCTCGGCGAACTCGGCCTCCGGCTGGCACTCGATTCGGGCAAACCTCGTCGAGTTTTCGCATGGATGGAGCGAACCAGGGCGCGAGCCCTTCGGCATCGACCGGTGACCCCGGTCGACGATCGGGCGCAGGCGGCCGATCTCGCCGAATTGCGTCGGGTCTCAGGGGAGTTGCGGTCGGCAGAGGGTGATAGTGCCCGCGATCTGAGCCGCCAAGAACGGGCTATTCAGGAGTCGATCCGAAACCGGGGACGGATTGCCCGGGGGGCAGGATCGAATACGTCGACAACCATCCCGGGTCTGGTCGACACGCTAAAGGGTCGCACTCTGGTCGAGTTCGCCTCACTTGACGATCGTTTGTGGGCCGTGGTCGTCAGGAATGGTCGCTTCTCACTTACCGAGTTGGGATCGGAGCCCTCGGTTCTGACCGAGTTGGAGAGCCTCCGTTTCACGATGCGCCGCCTCGCGCGGCAACGGGGAAACACTTCGACCGACTTGGCCCAGCAGGTGGCGGCTCGCCTAGATGAGATGCTCTTTGGCAAGCTCAATTCTGGTTCGGGACCTCTGGTGATCGTCCCCACGCCCGTTCTCCATTCAATGCCTTGGGCGGCCTTGCCCACTTGTGAGGGACGAGCATTCACTGTCGCGCCATCGGCCGAGCTTTGGTGGCGCTCCGCACGTCGAAGACGGCGATCGGGATCCGTGGTGGTTGCGGCCGGGCCCGACCTGGCTCATGCCGGTCACGAGGCAGCGGAGGTGGCCGACATCTATTCGGGGGTAGAGCCGATCGACTCCGACGGTGCCACGGTGGAGAGGCTGAGAACGGTCTTGGAACGCGCCACGACAGGTCACATCGCTTGTCATGCCAGATTCGAGGTCGACAACCCAATGTTCTCGTCGTTGCGTCTGACAGACGGCGATCTCAACGTTTACGACTTGGAGCGGATGCGTCGGGTGCCCGACCTAGTTGTTCTCTCAGCGTGTGACTCGGGCTTCAGTGACGCCCATCCAGGCGAAGAGTTGATGGGTCTGAGCTCAGCCCTGCTCAGCCTTGGGGCGAAGTCGTTGGTCGCCAGCGTGGGATTGGTGCCCGATTCGGAGGCGACTCGAGAGATCATGGTTGGCCTCCATCGTGGGCTCATCTCCGGTCTTGGACCAGGGGAAGCTCTGAAGCGAGCTCGAGACCCCCTCAGACACACGACAGCGGGTTATATCGCAGCGGCCTCGTTCGTCTGCATCGGAGCCGGATGAAGAAACTTTCAAATCCGTTGTATCACGGGTTCAGCTCGGCCCTCTGATCCTTACCATGACCACGATGGCTGAAGCCACTACACATGGAGAGCTCTTGGCTCGTGCGGCCCGTGGCGACCAGGCTGCGTGGAACGCCCTGGTCGAGACCTTCGGGCAGATGGTGTGGTCGATCGCGCGCAGTTTCCGGCTCGACGATGCCTCCGCGAAGGACGTCACACAGACGGTCTGGCTCAAGCTGGTCGAGAATTGCGATCGGATCCAGGATCCTGAGCGCCTCCCCGGCTGGTTGGCCACCACTTGTCGCCGCGAGGCGCTTCGAGTCG
>DATDJH010000029.1:0-14574 GCA_036520635.1 Acidimicrobiia bacterium | reverse complement strand
GTGATGTGCTTCCAGGAGCTCTTCTACGGGCCCTACTTCTGCCAGGTGCAGGAGAACGAGCACTTCGAGTACGCCGAGCCGATCCCGGATGGCCCCACCACCAAGCTGATGCAGGACTTGGCCAAAGAGACCGGGATGGTCTTGGTGGTGCCCATCTTCGAGAAGGAGCAGGAAGGCTTTTACTACAACACCGCGGCCGTGATCGACTCCGACGGGACCTACCTCGGCAAATATCGCAAGAACCACATCCCCCACGTGAAGGGCTTCTGGGAGAAGTTCTACTTTCGACCAGGCAACATGGGGTATCCGGTTTTCGACACTGCGGTGGGCAAGATCGGCGTCTACATCTGTTACGACCGCCACTTCCCCGAGGGCTGGCGAGCACTTGGCCTCAATGGCGCCAAGATCGTCTTCAACCCGTCAGCCACCAGTCGCGGGTTGTCCAAGTACCTCTGGAATCTCGAGCAGCCGGCCTCTGCGGTGGCCAACGAGTACTTCATCGGGGCGATCAACCGCGTTGGCAAGGAGCCATTCGGAGAGGCGGACTTCTATGGATCGTCGTACTTCGTCGACCCGCGAGGTCAGATCATTGGTGACTCGGCCTCCGACACCGAAGAGGAGTTGGTGATCCGGGATCTCGACCTCGACCTGATCGACGAGGTCCGCCAACAGTGGGCGTTCTACCGGGACCGCCGTCCCGACGCCTACGGCGACCTGGTCGCACCCTGAACGGAGGAGCCATGGCAAGGACCGTCATCAAAGGTGGCACGGTCGTCACCGCGAACGCAACGACAGAGGCCGACGTCCTCGTCGAAGGGGAGAAGGTTGTCGCCATCGCCGCACCCGCATCCCACGATTGGGAGGCCGGGGCCGACAAGATCATCGATGCGTCCGGCAAGTACGTGATCCCCGGCGGCATCGACGTTCACACCCACATGGAGCTCCCATTTGGGGGGACCAGAGCAGCCGACACCTTCGAGACCGGGACCAGAGCGGCAGCCTGGGGTGGGACCACCACCATCATCGACTTCGCGGTCCAGACGAAGGGTCAGAACCTGATGGACGGGTTTGAGGCCTGGATGGGGAAGGCCGACGGCAACTGCGCCATCGATTACGGCTTCCATTTGATCGTCGGTGATGTCACCGAGCAGTCGTTGAAGGAGATGGACATCGCCCTCGATGAAGGCGTCACCTCCTTCAAGATGTTCATGGCCTACCCCGGAGTCTTCTACTCAACGGATGGAGAGATCTTCCGGGCCATGCAGAAGGCGGCGGAGAACGGCTCGACAATCATGATGCATGCCGAGAACGGCATCGCCATCGACGTCCTCGTAGAGCAGGCACTGGCGAGCGGTCACACCGATCCCATCTATCACGGCCTCACCAGGCCGTCGATCCTCGAGGGCGAGGCGACGCATCGGGCGATTGAGCTCGCCGCGCTGGCGGGTTGTCCTCTCTACGTCGTCCACATGTCGGCGGCGGAGGCCCTCCTCGAATTGACCCTGGCCCGCGACGACGGTCAGAACGCCTTCGGCGAGACGTGTCCTCAGTATCTGTTCCTTTCCCTCGACGACCTGGGCAACGGGTTCGAAGGCGCGAAGTTCGTGTGCTCGCCACCACTGCGGGACCGAGCAGAGGAGCATCAGGAGACGCTGTGGCGAGGTTTGGCCACAAATGACCTTCAGATCGTTTCCACCGATCATTGCCCGTTCTGCTGGGGTGACCATCCCCAGTTCGGGACCCAAAAGCAGTTGGGGCGTGACAGCTTCGCGGCGATCCCCAACGGCCTACCCGGCGTCGAGCACCGGATGGAGCTGATCTATCACGGTGGGGTGCATGAGGAGCGTCTCGGTCTGAACCGATTCGTCGAGGTCACTGCGACGACGCCGGCCAAGATGTTCGGCCTCTATCCGCAGAAGGGCACCATCGCGGTCGGCTCCGACGCCGACATCGTGGTCTTCAATCCCAACGGCACCCACAAGCTGAGTGCGGAGACCCACCACATGTGGGTCGACTATTCGTGTTACGAGGGGCTCGAGCTGACCGGCAAGGTGGAGACGGTGCTCAGCCGGGGGAAGACCATCATCGAGGATGACGCCTATCACGGGACCGCCGGAGACGGCCGTTACCTGCGTCGGGGCACCAATCAGTATTTGATCTGAGGCCGCCGGTAATTACTCCGCCGCAGGGACCAGATACCGCGCCCACATCGGGAGCGACTCCCGGGATGCGATTCTGGCAAAGACAGCCATCGTCATGTTGAGCCCGGCATGCACCGCAAGGGGTGCCCAGATCGAGCCGGTCTCCATGCGCAGCCAGACCAGGCCGGCACCGACAATCGTGGTGATTGTGACCGTCAATGCGACGTGGGCGACGGTTGCGAGACTCTTGCGCTCGGTTGCCTTTGCCTGATCGAGGCCGGGACCGACGTGCCACATTCCAAACAGGGCCGCTCCGGCCCACAGGGCTACTGGTGCTGGATACAGCGCGAACAGCGCGGTGTGGAGCACGCCCCTGAACACCGCCTCTTCGATGAGAGCCGTCATGATCGGAATCCGGATCAGGATCTGGGAGGCCGCTTCTCGAGGGCTCATCGCCGCCATGCGAGGATCGGCGAGTTGGCCCCGAAGCTGGGGGTGGGAGAGCATGACCATGGCGACCATGCTCATGAAGAGAACCGTGCCGACTCCCCAAGCGGCAACTGTTCCAAAGTCGGGGACTCCGAGCCCGATGGTGTCAAAGCCGAACCAGGTGCCGGCAACCAACACCAGCGCCGCGCCAACCGATCCGGTGAGGAGGGGCGCCCATCTGGTCAGGAAGCGTCCTGGAAGCAGGACGTAAACCAGGGTCTGAAAGCCGACTGCGTAGGCAACCAGCGGTATGGCGGTGATATCGAGGGTCATTCCGAATGCCGGGGAAGATGGAGGACTCCTGTCGCCGGCTCGAACAGGGTGCTGTTGTTCAAAAAGGTATCGGTATTCTGACGCTATCGGAACAGTCCCAAGTTCCCGGCTTTTTCGCCCGACTACCTTTCCGGAAGACCCGGAGGCCACATGCGCACCATAAACCACTGGATCGACGGCACTCAGACGGCCGGCGCCTCCACTCGGATGGGACCGATCTACAACCCCGCCACCGGTTCACAGACGGCGGAAGTCCCCCTGGCCTCCACCGGGGACGTCGACACCGCCGTTCAATCAGCGAAGAAGGCATTCGAGACCTGGCGCTATTCGTCCCTCACCCAGCGACAGAACATCATGTTCGCGTTCCGCGAATTGGTGGCCGCGAAGAAGCTCGACATCGCCAAGCTGCTCACCGCCGAGCACGGCAAGACCATCGATGACGCCCTCGGCGAGGTGCAGCGCGGCCTCGAGGTGGTCGAGTTCGCCTGCAACATCGCCCACCTCCTCAAGGGCGACTTCTCGGAGCAAGTGTCGACCGGCGTGGACACCTACACCATCCGCCAGCCGCTGGGCGTCGTCGCCGGGATCACCCCGTTCAATTTCCCGGCGATGGTCCCGATGTGGATGTACCCGCTGGCCATCGCCTGTGGCAACACCTTCGTGTTGAAACCATCGGAGAAGGATCCGTCGCCGTCGGTGTTTTGCGCCGAGCTTCTGGCCGAGGCGGGATTGCCCGAGGGGGTTTTCAACGTCGTCCACGGCGACAAGGAAGCGGTCGACGCCATCCTCGCTCATCCCGATGTCGCCGCCGTTTCCTTCGTCGGATCGACACCGATCGCCCGCTACATCTACGAGAACGGCACCCGAAACGGGAAACGGGTCCAGGCGCTGGGCGGTGCCAAGAACCACATGATCGTGTTGCCGGACGCCGACATCGATCTCGCTGCAGACTCGGCGGTGTCTGCCGGCTACGGCTCGGCCGGCGAGCGCTGTATGGCGATCTCAGCCGTGCTCGCCGTGGGCGAGGCGGGTGACCGTCTCATCGAGGGGGTTCAGGCTCGTATCGAGAAGCTGAAGGTCGGTCCCGGTGACGAGCCCGGGGTGGAGATGGGCCCCCTCGTCACCAGGGCACATCTCGACCGGGTGCGCGGCTATGTCGACGCCGGGGTGGCCGAAGGGGCGACGCTCGTGGCCGACGGCCGAAGCCTGGTTGTCGACGGCCATGAGGACGGCTTCTTCCTCGGCCCGACCCTCTTCGATCAGGTGACGCCAAACATGTCCATCTACACCGACGAGATCTTCGGCCCGGTGCTGTCCACGGTTCGCATGGAGCACTTCGAGGAGGCGATCCGCCTCATCAACGAGAATCCATATGGAAACGGAACCGCGATCTTCACCAACGACGGAGGGGCCGCCCGCAAGTTCCAACAGGAGGTCCAGGTGGGGATGGTCGGGATCAATGTGCCGATCCCCGTCCCGCTCTCCTTCTACAGCTTCGGCGGTTGGAAGGACTCGATATTCGGCAGCCACGCCATCTATGGCCCCGAAGGAGTCCATTTCTACACCCGCCAGAAGGTGGTCATCTCGCGGTGGGCGGATCCGATTCATCGCGGAGTGGACCTGGGGTTCCCCACACACGGCTGACACCTGTCAGCTTCCGGCTCGAACGGACACTTAGCCCATGAAGAGGGTGAATTGTCCAGAACCGAGCTACTCCAAGTGACCACCGCCGCTGACCAGCGATTCGAGACCTTGTTCCGGTCGCATCATCAGATGGTCCTCTCTTACTGCCGTCGGCGAATGGCACCCTCCGATGCCGAAGACGTCGCAGCTGACGTATTTGCCGTCGCCTGGCGGCGAATGGACGACGTTCCGGAGGGAGAAGCGGCGAAGGCCTGGCTCCTGGCCGTGGCCTACAAGACCATCGGCAACCATCGTCGCGGGAGCAGCCGACGCTCGTTTCTCGGAGGAAAGCTTGCAGCGCAAAGAGAATCCGAGCAGGAGACCCCGGAGGCCCGGGTCACCGTTAGAGAAGAGGACCTCCACCTTCTGGCGTCGCTGCAGAAGCTGCGCCCCTCCGATCAAGAGATTTTGAGGCTGGTGGCCTGGGACAAGACGAGTCATGCCCAGATCGGCATCGTGCTCGGCATCAGCGAGGACGCGGTGTCCCAACGCATTTCGCGCGCCCGGGCTCGTCTCAAAAAGGAATACAACAAACTGCAAAGCCCCGAAGGAGCTGTTTCCCGTGACTGACCTACTCGATCGTCTGGCCGCCCTCGACCCGGTGTCGACGGGTATCACCGAACAAGACGCCACCAGACTTCGCGCCACGGTCGCTGATCGGATCGACGGCGGGGCGGTCAAGCTTCGCCCTACTCCGCAGCGCCCCGGTGGTCGTCGCCTCACCCTGGTCGGGGTGGGCGTCTTCGCCCTGGTCATCGTGATCTTCGTTCCGGTGTATCTCGCTCAGAGGCCAGAGACCATGGTGGATGCCGCCACCGAGGACACACTGCGTGACCTGCCCGGGGTTCAGGACGTGATCCGGGTCGGCACCGTGGGTGGGGTGCGTACCTCCGCAATCGACGGGGACACGATGTGGGTGGTCAGCTCCAACGATCACGAGCTGTATCGGCTGGATCTCCCGTCGGGCACTGTCCAAGACACCTACCCACTCGAGGGCTACATCGAAGGCGTCTCGGTGAGTGGGGGCTATGTCTGGTTGCAGTCCTATGAGAACGGTGGGGAGGTTGTCCGCTTCGATCCTGAGACTGGCCTCACCGATGTGATTTCACTGCCGGCGCCTGACACCTCCGGGATCCAGGTTGGGGACGAGCTGTGGCGGACCACCGAGGATGGCCGGCTGCTGGTCATCGACGACAGTGGAAATGTGACCGAACAGCCACTTCCGACCGAACTCGTGGGCGGCGCGCTCATCGGTTATGCCGACGGCTATGTCTGGATGGTGGTCGAGGGCGGTCTGGGCAGGGTCGATCCCGACGGGCTGGCTTTCGAGGTGATGCCCTACGCGGGTGCGGTGCCCTTCTACAGCCCATTCCTCTCCTCGCCGCGAGAGGTTGTCGACGGCGACGGAGCACCCTGGGCGCTGGACGTTATGACCAACACCGTGGTCCGAATCGATGAATTCTCATCCGACGGAGGAACAATGTCCTCGGTCGCGGTGGGTCGCTTCCCTCATTCCGCGGTCTACGCCGACGGGTACCTCTGGGTCACCAGCTATGACGACTACACCCTGTCCAAGGTCAACCCCGAGACCCTGGAAGTTGAGACAGTCACCCCGTTCCCGGGACGGCCGAGCGGGGTGCAATACGCCGACGGGTCGCTCTGGCTGTTTCTCTACCAGTCCGGGTTCCTGGTCCGCATCGATCCTGGAGCCGAGCTTCAGAGCCTTCAGGTCAGCATTGACGAGGTGGTGACCATCGACGATCGACTGCTGCGGTTGCGTTGCTCTGGCAGTGGCGATCCTCTGGTCATCCTCGACGCCGACGTCGACCTCGGCGCCGGGTCGTGGTCCGTGGTCCAAGCCGGCCTCTCCGGCGACCACACGGTCTGCTCCTTCGACCGATCGGACAGCTACGCCGCCCTGGGCGGAGCACCGGCCGGCGACGCCACCCAGCAGACCTCTGATCTGATGACCGCCCTCAGTGAGGCCGGGCTTGCCGACCGCCAGATCGTCTATGTTGCCCACGGGGAAGGAGTGGCGGACGCGCAGGCGTTCGTTGCCCAATTCAGCGAGCAGGTCGATGGCCTGGTCCTGGTTGATCCTGCCCCCGCCGAGTACGCCAAGTACGCCGACGACGTCACGGATCGCTTCCCCTACGAGGGCTCGGGCGACTTTGGAGGTCGTCCATTGGTGGTCATCGGGCACGACCTTGACGTGACTATCCGCAGCGCGGCGTTCATTGCCAGCCAGGGTGAAGCGAAGTCGGAAGAGGTGAGCACCATCTGGCAGCAGGCGCTGGACGGGTATGCCGCCCTCTCCACCAACTCAACCCAACTGACCGCCGATGGAAGCAACCATGCAGTTCCCTGGGAGCGCCCGCAGATGATCATCGACGCGGTGAACGGGCTGTTCGACTCCTAACATCGCGTGGTGCATCGAGGGCGACTGCTGATGTTGGTTGCGACGGCCATCCTCGCCACAGCTTGCTCGCTCTCTGTCCAGGTGGGCGCAACGACTACAACGCTCAGAGGCGAGGGATTCACCTTGGCCGATCTGGTTGGCGAGTGGGAGAACCGCGAGTTGGTTATGCAAGTGGGCGACGACGGCCAGTACGTGGTCCACGAGGCCGCCAACGAGGAGCCGAGTGACCCACTGATGAGTGGCTTCGTGGCCCGCGATGGGGAAGAGCTGAATTTCGTCACGGATATCTACGGGGAGTGCGCTGGGGAGACCGGCGTCTACGAGGTGCTGATGAGCGAAGGACAGCTGATCCTTATCCTCGTCGACGATCCCTGTGAGTTTCGATCCGACCGATTCGTGGATCCGTGGGAGAGCTCGGGCTGATCTGACCTCAGATTCGGTCGATCACCAGTCGACCACCTTCGAGATGGGTCGCCGCGTCCACGTACTCCTCAGTGAGCGGATCGTGGGTGGCCATGAGGATCGTGATCCCGGAGTCGTCGACGAGAGACCGGAACAAGCCAAAAACTTCGCTTGCAGCTGACGAATCGAGGCCGGCAGTGGGCTCGTCGGCGAGGACCAGCCGGTTTCCAGTGGCGATGGCCCGGGCAACGGCGACCCGCTGCTGCTGACCCCCAGAGAGCTCCGAAGGCCGATGATCGAGTCGATCCCCGAGACCTACTCGCTCCAGGCTCTCCCGGGCCAGGCGCTCGGCCTCCTTCCGCTCGGTCTTGGCGATACGCAGGCCGAGATCGACGTTCTCCAATGCAGACATCGCCGGCATGAGGGCATGGGCCTGGAAAACGAATCCGAGAGTCTCGGCTCGCCAAGACGCCGCCGCGCCCGGGGTCAGTTGGTCGATCCGACGCCCGAACACATGGACTTCGCCCGCCGTGGGCTGATCCAGGGCGCCGACCAGATTGAGCAAAGTGGTCTTCCCGCTGCCAGATCTGCCCCGCACCGCGACCATGGTTCCCGGAGCCACGGTTAGGTCGACTCCGCTGAGGGCGATCACGGGTCCTTCCGGCCCGTCGTAGATCCTTTCCACTGCATGGACTTGTACCGCGAGGTTCTCGGGGGCGGGGATCATCGATGGTCCTTGCGTGGCGGATCGATTGGGGTCAGGGTCACCTGATCGTCGTCGAGCCGGGCCTCGAGCCTGTCACCGATGCCAAGACTCTCCCGGAACTCATCGGGAACGCGGATCCTGCCCAGACTGTCGACCAGAAGCACTACCGATCCGTCCTCGTTCCGGCCCGATCCTCGATGCTCCATGGCGCTCTGCCCGTCCCGCAGTTCGACCACACGGTCGACAACCGCCGCCATGTTCGGGTCATGGCTCACGATGAACACGGTGATGCCCAATTCTCGATTCACCTCGCGCAACGTCTCATAGATCTCATGTGACGTCTCTCCGTCCAGGGCCCCGGTCGGCTCGTCGGCGAGGAGCAGCGAAGGGGAGTTGGCAAGTGCCACGGCGATGGCGACGCGTTGCTGCTGACCGCCGGACAATCGGCTGGGAACGTGGAGGGCCCGATCACCGAGTCCGACCAGTTCCAAGAGCTCTTGTGCCCGATAGGCGGCATGGTCGGTTCCGGCCAAACGGAGCGGCAACGCGACATTGGCTCTGGCATCGAGATAGGGCAGCAGGTTGCGTGCGGTGTCCTGCCAGACAAACCCCACCCGCTCCCGGCGAAATTTGTCGAGTTCGGTCTGACTCATCGCGGCCAGGTCTTCCCCATCGACAATGACCACACCGCTCGTAGGCGAGATCAGGGCTCCAATGACGTTGAGCAGGGTCGACTTGCCGCAGCCGCTGGGACCGATCACACCAACCATCTCTCCGCGATCGACGCGAAGGTCCAGCCCTGCCAGCGCCGGCACATCGGTAGATCCCACCCGGTAGATCTTTACCACCCGCTCGCACTGGATCACCGAGCCGGGGATCTGCGGATCGACTTCGATCATGCGTTCTCTCCCAGCTTGAGGGCTTCGAAGACTCTCATGCGTCGCAATACCAGCACCAGTGCGCTGGCGGTGACGAGGAAGAGCCCAATGAGGAGAACGATGACACCCCATATCGCAGCCTCGTCGATCTCTGCGAGGAGCGGCGGGGTGGCAATCAGGCCGGAGTCACCAACCAAACGCACGATGAGCCACCGGCTCAGTTGCCAGCCCGTAAGCACACCCGCCGCCAAACCGAATGACATCAGGATCCCGAGCTCGACCACCACCACTCCGGCGACCCGGCGGGGAGGCATTCCCAGCGCTTGGAGCGCGCCAAGCTCGACGGCCGACATCCTCACCCGGAACATCGTGGCGAAGAAGAAGCCCATGAGAGATAGGAACACAGCTCCGATGAAGCCGATGGTGAGCAGCCCGAAGACTCCCTGACGAGCGGGAGCGGTCATCGTCTCCTGGATCTGTGGGATCGGGCTCACCGTCTCGATCAGGGATATGTCCGATTCGATCTCCTCTGCTGGGGGGTCGTCGTTGGACATCCAAACCCGATACAGAGCTGGTTGGCCGGTCTGGAGGAAAACCTGGTCGAGGTTGCCGACCACAAGCGGCGCGTCCTCCTCCGGGTACCAGGTTGGGAATTGATCGAGGGTGCCCGCCACCACAAATCGGGTGTGCAAGGTGGACCCTTCGAACGAGATATCGGCATCGACGACCTCGCCCTTGTTCAGGCCGAGGGACGGGTGAACCAGGATCGCTTCGGGGGCCGACCCCAGAGCGGCGATTGCGTCAGGGACCGTTCCGCTGTTCGCATAGTCGGACCGGAAGAAGGCCACCTCCGGGAAGCTGTCTCTGTCGATGCCATAGAAGGCGACCGAAATCACAGGGCGGCTGGCCGTCGAGAGGCGCCCTGTGAATTTCGCCACCCGGGTGGCGCGGTCGATACCAGGGATCGCCTCGAAATCCTCGATAGAAGCGAGCTCTCGCGGCCCCGCGGGCACGCCGCGGATCGACGGCTCGGCAGCCGAGTCGGCCTCATAGACACTCCAGTCGGCGCCGACCTGGTGATAGGCCTCATCGACGAGTTGAAGGTCGAGGGTCTCGGCCAGAGAGGCGGTGAAGATGGCCAATCCAATGGTGACCACCAGAAGGAGCAGGGGCACGTGGCTGCTTCCCGGGCTGCGGGCGGCCCGGCGCAGTGCCACCAGCCAGGTGACGCTCGGCGTGTAGCGGAGGCCACGGGCCAGGACTTCGAGGACCGGCGGCAGAAGTCGGAGGAGAATCAACCCAACGGCGAGAGTCACCAGCGCCGGGAGCAGAATGATCGTGGGGTCGGAGAGAGACGATCCGAGCTCGGGCTCATTGCTCAGCAGCTGATAGCCGACTACGACCACCACCACCACAACGATCAGGTCGAGCGAGCTTCTCTGCCACCACGGCCGCCTTGTCGCCTGCATGGCCATCTCGTCATGAGTCACCACCGTCGATCTGGCGGCCCCCCACACCGGAAGCACCTGAAGGATGAGGCTGGCCAGGGCCACAATCAGGCCGGTCTTGAGGGCCGGCGGGGTCAGTTGGACCGGCAATGGGTCCCTTGCGCCGAAGCCGAGGAAGGTGTCGACGCTTCCCATCAGCGATGCCACTCCGAGACTCAAAGGGATGGCGAGCAGATAGGCGCCGGCGGCGATTAGGGCAGATTCGACCCCGACCTGGCCTACAAGCTGGGCGCGGCTCGCCCCGCGGCTGCGGAGCACCGCCAGTTCGGACCGCCGCTCGTTGGTAGTCAGGGACACCGCCAGCATCAAGAACACGAGCACCAGTCCGAAGGTGGGTAGGGCGTATGCGGCCAGCCTCCTCGCCAGCGCATCTCTGGCGCTCTGGAATTCGTGGAGGCCATCAATTGGATCGATGACCCTCGAGATCCCCGGCAGCAGTTGCGCCGCCTCGGCGAGGACGGTCTCGGCATTGTTGATCAGGGGAACGACATCGCCTGCGGTCAGGGACGAACCATCCATGACGGCATACCACGCGGCAGTTCGGATCAGGTCGGCCTTGATCGGCGAAAGTTGCTCGGTGATCACAGCTCGATCGACGAACACCCGGTTGACGAGTTGGTCGGGGGAGATGATCCACTGTGGGTCCGCCGGGTCCCTCGGCTCCCACAGACCCACAACCTCGACTGGAATCGTCTGATAGGGGTCGGTCAACTCGGCCTCGGGGTCGTACGCCTGAACGATGTCGCCCACCTCCAGGCCGGTCTCCTCAGCCAGGTCAAGGCCGATCACGATCTCGATCGGATCCCCATCCACCCGGACCTCGGGCAACCGCCCGGAGACCATGTTCGCCCGCTCGGCGAAGTCGTCCAGGGCGGCCATCGAAACGCTCCCCAAGCCGATCTCGTCGGTCCCCTGGCGCAAGTCGAAGAGCCGGGTGTCGACAAAACCCGTGGCGTAGTCGATTGGAAGGCCGAGTTGCTCGAGGCCTTCGTTGCGGAGGTAGCTGTCCACCTCGGCAACCTGGCCCCAACTCACCGGCTCTTCGAGCTCGCTCGAGTAGAAGAAGAGATAGGCGAACGGCGGCCGGTAGCCGATGTCCTGGAAATCCTGCTGAGAAAGCACCCTTGCCGTTGCGGCATCCGAGTAGATCGGTATGGCCATCGGGAGGGTGATGGCCGTGGCCAGGCCGATTAGGAGCAGGATCGAGAGGACCGGTCTCGCCTTCAGCCGGATGAACGCGAGCTTCAGCGAGGTCATGGGCCGATCACCTTGTCGCCCTCATAGAGCAGCCCGCGGACCTCTACCTGCTCCTCGGTCTGAGCTCCGAGCAAGACATTGACCCTTTTCTGGTCGTCTTCGTCCTCGACGATCACGAAGGTTTGACCATCGTGAGAGCGGATGACTTCGGGCGGCAGCCAGAGGACGTCCTCGTGGGACACACCAGTGATTGCCACTCGGACCCTGGTTCCGTATTCGAAGGCATCGGTCTCGAGTTCAACGGTGATCGTCACCTCGGCATCGGCCTCTGCACCCTCCTCAGGTTCCTGGATCGAGGCGACCACTCCATTGACCGGCTCGCCGCGCCCATCCCTGGTGGCGACGAGAACCGGGGATCCAACTTCGACCAATTCCGCAATATCCGGAGGGACACTCACGTTCACCACAAGGTCCTCGGTGTCGCCAAGTTCGATGAGGACGTCGCCCTGGGCGGCAATGCCCTCGATAGGAGGATGGGTTTCGAGGACGGTCCCGGATGTGGGAGCCTCAGTTACGAACTCCTTGGGGAGTGGTTGCAACGCCTGTTCGTCGGTGGGTAGGCCGAGCTCCTCGGCAACTTGGCTTGCCGCAGCGACTCTTGCCTCCAAGTCCGCCTGGTCGCCATTGCCCATCTCGAGGGCGAGGAGCGCCGCCTCCAGTTCTGCGGCCGCAGCCTGCATTTCGAGGGTCGGAGCCATGACAAACAGGACATCTCCGGCCACGACCACGGTGCCTCGTTGTGGAAGTGGCCCAATGAGAGTCCCTGAGATTGGGGCGGCGACGCCCTCCCGGTCTTCAACGCCCACGTCGGCGTTGAAGAAGAACTCCTCAGAGACGGTGCCTCGGGCCACATATGCCACTGTGCCGGGCGAGTCCAGGGGGACAACCACGAGGCCGGGGGTGGTCTCGCGATCCGCCTGGCGCGGTGCGACTTCGCTGCTGCAACCTGCCACCAGGAGAACACAGGCAGCGGCGAGCAGCAGGCGATGGGGATGGGCTGAGCTACTCGAAGTTGGCAATGGCCAGCACCAGTGCTGTGAGGAATAGCGCGGAGCCGGCCAAGAGGACCCAGGCGATCACGACTGTGGCGTTGACGAAACCGCCTTCACGGTGACGACTGAGTGTCAAAGCGAAGATGCCAAGGATGGCTCCGACTGCTCCGCCTATCGCCACGATCACATTGGTCTCGATGAGTCTGGTGGCGAACAGCCCTCCGATGACACCCACGCCGAAGCCGGCGAGCAGGCCGACGATGACGTCGTGGGCCCGCCACCAGATCGGGACGGAACGAGGGACCGGAGGAGTCCCCGAAGAGTCTTGGTTCGTGGTCATGAGGTGAGCGCCGGCGGCGATTATGCCGTTTTCTCGGCGACAACGGAGAGTCCTCGCCTGGCCGGGTCTAAAGCTAACTTGAACCCATGACTCAGGACGTCAGCTGATGGATTTCGGTGTCGTGCTTCAAACCGACCCACCGGCTTCGCGGGTGGTGGAACTGGCCAGGATGGCCGAGGATCTCGGCTTCACCCATGTCTGGACCTTTGACTCCCACATCCTGTGGCAAGAGCCATTCGTCATCTATTCGCGGATCCTCGCCGAGACCGAGCGCGTGATCGTCGGCCCTATGGTCACCAACCCCGGCACCAGGGACTGGACGGTGCTGGCCTCGTTGTTCGCAACTCTCGACGACATGTACGGGCCGCGGACCATTTGCGGCATCGGGCGGGGCGACTCTGCTTTGCGCTACATCGGGCGCCAACCGAGGACGCTCGAGACAATGGCCGAGGCAATGGATGTCATCAAGCGCCTCGTGGCTGGCGATGAGATCGAGTACAACGGCAAAATGCTATCGATTCCTTGGGCGAAGCCGGGATGGGATCTCCCGATGTGGGCCGCCGGCTACGGGCCCAAGGCGCTGGACATCATCGGTCGCCACGCGGACGGCTACATCCTTCAACTGGCGGACCCTCAGATCCTGGAGTGGACCTCGACAGCCGTTCGCAACGCTGCAAGCGATTCGGGACGCGACCCGTCAGAGGTGGCGATGTGTGTCGTTGCCCCGGCCTATGTCGGAGACGATCTGGCCCACCAGCGGGACCAACTGCGCTGGTTCGGCGGAATGGTTGGGAATCACGTTGTGGACATGGTCAACCGTTATGGAGAGGATGCGGCCAAGGTGCCAACCGTTCTCTCGGACTACATCAAGGCCCGCGAGTCATATGACTACCAACACCACGGCCGGGCCGACAACACGTCCACCGATTTCGTTCCCGACGACATCGTGGACCGGTTCTGTGTTCTGGGGCCCGTCGAGGCCCACCTCGAGAAACTGTCCCTTCTCGAGTCGATGGGGGTCAATCAGTTCGGGATCTACCTCATGCACGATGACATGGAGGGCACTCTCCGCTCTTATGGCCAGCATGTCATCGGTCAGCTGAAGTAATCGCCGGACTCGGGCGCCCCTAATGTTGAGGTCTGGTGTGGATCACTAACCACTACGGCAATGCCTACTGACACCCTTCCGACCGGCACCGTTACCTTCCTCTTCACCGACATCGAAGGCTCGACCCGCCTCGTCCAAGCCTTGGGAGCACGTTGGGTTGCCCTCCTCGAAGATCACAACAGACTGGTCAGGGCGGCGATCGAATCCAACCACGGCACTGTGGTCAAGACAGAGGGTGACTCCTTTTTCGCCGTCTTCATCTCTGCCCTGGACGCCGCTCTCGCCAGCGAAGCCGCCCAGGATGCGCTGGCAACCCACCACTGGCCCGAGGACGGTCGGGTTCGGGCCCGAATGGGGCTGCACACCGGTATCGGGGCC
>DATDJH010000028.1:0-11067 GCA_036520635.1 Acidimicrobiia bacterium | reverse complement strand
AGTTGGACTGCCTCGTCAACAGTCATGAAGTACCGGGTCATTTCGGGATCCGTCACCGTCACCGGGCCTCCGGTCTTGATCTGTTCGACAAACGTCGGGATCACGCTGCCCCGGCTGCCCAGGACGTTGCCGAACCGGACGGCGGTGTAGACGCAGCCGTCGTTGCGATGCTGACCCAATTGGACCATCAGCTCTGCGATGCGCTTGGTGGCGCCCATCACGGAGGCAGGATCGACCGCCTTGTCTGTGGAGATGAGCACGAAGTGGCTCATCCCGGCGCGGGAGCCCGCCTCGATGACGTTTCGGGTCCCGATGACATTGGTCAGGACCGCTTCGTCGGGAAACTCCTCGAGCACCGGAACATGCTTGAGCGCGGCAGCGTGGAACACCACATCGGGGCGAATCCGCTCAAATGTGCGGAGCGTCTTGGTGGCGTCGCGGACATCGGCGAGGACGATGTGAGCCTCACCGTTCCAACCGAGAGAAGCGTCATGGAGCAGGGTCTCATCGCGGTCCAGGGCCCAGACCCCGGCGGGCTCGAACCCGAGGACCTGGGCGACGATCTCGCCTCCGATCGAGCCGCCGGCACCGGTGATCAGAACCCTCTTGTCCTTGAGGAGTTGTGCGACTTCCTCGAGATCGGTGGCAACGCGGGGTCGGGAAAGGAGGTCCTCGACACTGATGTCTCGAACATCCACAGCCGTCGAGCGATCGTCCATGATGTCCTCGGCCACGGGAAGGATCCGCAGTCGAACATCCACTTCGAGACAGCGGTCAACCACTTCCCGGGTGCGGACCGGGTCGGTACCGACTACGACGACCTCGTCCACTTGATGCTCACGCACCACATCGGCGAGCTCGCCGAGATGCCCGAGGATGCGCAGACCGGCCAGTCGCCTCACCGAAGCTGACTCGGTCGGCCCCTCGGAGATGAAGCCAACCACGAGAGCCTGATCAGCGAGTGTCGGCACCTGGCGGGCGAAGACAGCAGCCTCTCGCCCGGTCCCGACTATCAGGATCCGGCTTCCCCCGCCGGTCTTCCGAAAGGAAAACAGTCGTGACCGAAATCGGACCAGCCCCATCCCGGCCAGAGTGAGAAACGACCCCATGACCACCACTGTGATCGGGACAACGATGTGATCCGGTAGTTCCTTGAGGATGAGGGTCACTCCGAGGACGACACCACCGGCGAAGGCGTTGGCAATGACGACCTTCAGCGCCTCGTCGATGGAGGCGTGCTCCCAAACATGGCCGTATGCCCCGGAGATCACGTTTGCGAGCAAATGGATCACGATGATCAAAGGCAAGGCCAAGGCCAGGTCGATGAAGTACTTACGAGGTTCGTCGATCCCGGAATCGAGCATCCTGATCAGAAGGGCCATCGAATACGCCCCCATGATGATCAGGACATCGGTCATTGCGAACAGGATGTCCGCTCTGAAACTGGCTGCCGCTACCGAGATGGCACGACGTATGCGCGTCGTGCGCGACTCCCCACTGATTGCTCCGCCCAACAACTTCAACGCCTCCCAAATAAAGCCCGGCCAGACAGGCCAAACCTTCCCAGACCCGGAAAGCTACTACAGATCCTGCATTGCCGTAAGTGGCAATTGAACGCTGCGCGTGGTCGTGGGAGTATGTACGGACAGGTTGGGGAAGCCACCGGGTCGCAATACGATCAATCACGCCCGGTTAGTCAATGTTTTTGGGAGGATCGGATGAAGGTTGTGGTCACGGGTGCTGCTGGGTTTCTCGGGGGGCACATCGCACGAAATTTTCGCGATGTCGGTTGGGAGGTCACTGCATTCGACGTTGCCCCGGTTCAGGACGACGGCATTCAGTTCTCACAGGGTGACCTGACCGACGGCAACTCGGTTGATCAGGCTGTCGCCGGCGCCGACGTCGTCGCCCATGTGGGTGCGATCGGCGACGTCTACCTGGCCGGGGAGCAGCCAACCCTCGCCGCCGAAGTCAACGTGCTCGGAACGGCAAACGTGATCGAAGCCGCCATCCGCCATGGCGCCCGGATGGTCTATGCCTCGACGTGGGAGGTATACGGCGAGCCCCGGTACGAGCCACTCGACGAGGACCATCCCACCATGCCCGACCACCCGTACAGCATCACCAAGCTGGGTGGCGAGTCGCTGGTTCTGGCCGCCACTCACCTTCGGTCGCTGTCCGCTCTTGCGCTCCGTCTCGGGACTGCCTACGGCTCGGGTCTGCGGCCCAACTCGGTGTTCCGGATCTTCATCGACCGCGCCCGGAGGGGCGAGCCGATCACGATTCAGGGGGATGGCTCGCAGGGACGCCAGTTCACACACTCGTCGGACATCGCCCGCGCCTTCCAGCTCGCCGCGGCCTCGGAGGTCTCGGGTATGGCCATCAACACGGTCGCCTCCGAGTCCGTCACCATCAGGGAACTGGCCGAAAAGATCGTGCAACGTTTTCCGACCGAGCTGACATTTGGTGAGCCCCGACCTGGTGATGTTCCCCCCGCAGCGGTCTCTGCCAAGCGTGCCGAGGAGGTGCTCGGGTGGCGCTCGGAGATGCCTTTCGACCAGGGTCTCACAGAATTGATCGATGGTCTCGTCGACGCCGGGTGAACGGCACCGGATTCTGGTCCTGATCAAGGGGTTGGGAATCGGAGGCGCCGAGCGCCTGATCGCCGAGGGGGCTACCTACTGGGACCGCGATCAGTTCGACTATCGCGTGGCCTACGTCCTTCCCTGGAAAGATCAGTTGGTTGCGGAGATCGAAGGGCACTTGGTCAGCGTGGACTGTGTCGGCTCGGACCGCGGCCTTGGCCCCACTGCGTATCGCAAGCTTCGATCTCTGGTCTCGAAATGGGATCCCGATCTGATTCATGCGCACCTCCCGAGCGCCGGGATCCTGGCCCGCCTTGCGACGAGGCGGCCGGTGATCTACACGGAGCACAACATCGCTAGCTCTTATCGGCAGCCAACTCGATCGGTCAACCGCCTCACCTATGGACGCAACGCGTCAGTGATTGCAGTTTCCGAGGCTGTGGCCGAGGGCCTGGCCGGTTATCCCGGGCCAACACCAAGAGTCATACCAAATGGGGTTTCCGTCTCGGTCAGCCCTGACGACATCGAAGCGGTTCGAACCGAGCTCGGCATTCAGGCGGACCGGTCTCTCGTAGTTCACGTCGGCAATATCCGCCCCCACAAAGGCCACGAGAATCTGATTGCGGCGACAGCGCTTCTGGCGGCGCAAGATCCCGATGTGCTGGTGGTGTCTGTCGGAGCCGAGAAGCACGACGGCGACCTTGCCCGAGTCCGGGCGTCAGCGGAATCCGCAGGCGTGTCGGACCAGATTCGCTTCATGGGCCGGCGTGAGGACGCCAGGAGCTTTCTTGCAGCCGCCGACCTGGTGGTCAATCCGGCCGACGTCGAAGGCCTGCCTCTGGCCATACTCGAAGCCCTTGCACTAAGCCGACCGGTGGTGGCCACTGCGGTCGGAGGAGTTCCGACTGTGGTGGTGGACCATGTAACCGGCCTTCTCGTACCTCCCGGTGACCCCGTGGCGCTGGCAAACGGAATACGGACTGCCCTCGACTCCCCTGATGCCAAGGCCTGGGCACAGGCAGGCGCCGAGCTGGTTTCCACCCAATACGGGATCGCCCGCATGATCACCGACTACGAAAAGCTGTATCGGGAAGTGCTCCATGTCTGAAATGGAGATCCGCCCGGCTCGCTCCGAAGACGTTCCAGCAATCTTGGACGTTCTCGGGGCCGCACTTGGGGAGACAGCTCTCCTCAAACGAACACCCGAACAGTGGGCCTGGAAGCACGAGCACAACCCCTTCGGTCGTTCGACCGTGCTCATTGCCTGGATCGCCGGCCGGATAGCTGGAGTGCGCGCCTTCATGCGATGGGACCTCCTCAGCCCGACCGGGCATGTAGTGAGATGCGTGAGACCCGTGGACACCGCCACCCACCCTGACTTCGAGCGTCGGGGGGTATTCAAGGCTTTGACGTTGGAAGCCGTGGACCTGGCCAGAAACGAGGGAATCGACCTCATCTTCAACACCCCGAACCCACGTTCCGGCGCGGGATACATGACGATGGGATGGCAGGAGGTCGGTGCCATCGGCGTGCTGGTACGTCCCCGGTTCGGTGCCTCGGTTCCAACCGACGCGGGGGGAATCCCTGACCTCGACGAGGTGGCACCAGGTGCGATCGCGTTCCGGCCGATTGGGGGGCAGGACCGCCAGCCACGCGGGTTACGAACACCGCGGACGGAGGACTATCAGTTGTGGCGTTTCGGATCACATCCGACGGTGCGGTACGCAACGGTCAACGACGGGGCCGGAGCGGCGATCGTCAGGGTTGGCGTCAGAAACGGGCGCACCGAGCTGGTTCTGTCCGACCTCCTGTTTGGTGCGGGCCGGCGCGCGGTCTCCAAAGCGGGCGCCGCCAATCGTGGCGCTTACCTCGCCGGCTTCTTCTCCAAGGGCTCCCCCGAGCGCGCTGCGGCAATCCAGGGAAGGATGTTTCCGGTACCCGGGATCAAGACACTTCAGCTGGTCGCCAACCCCCTAACCGAACTCGATACTGATCCGTTCGATCTAGCCTCCTGGGACATCGCCACCAGTGATTTGGAGTTGTTGTGAACAGCGAGGGCTGGTTCTGGGTTGCGACCGGCCTGTCCGCCGTCGGGCTTGGTTTGGTGGTCGCATTGGGAGCCTCAGGGGCAGGTGTGCTGCTCATTGCCATCCTGGGCACGGTGCTGATGGCCGGTCTCGCCTCTTTCATGAGGCGGCCCGTCGACGCCGCATGGTTGACGAGATGGGTCACCCTCGGGTTCATAGCCAAGATCCTTGGCTCGGCCGCCAGGTATTACATGGTCCAGCTCTACGAGTCGGGAGACTCCCTCAGCTATTACGCCGCAGGGACCCAGTTGGCGGCGATCTGGCGATCCGGGGCGGTCCCCGCCCTGGCCGACGGCGGAGGGGGCGGCTTCGGGACCCAGGTGGTCGAGTCCTTCACCGGCGGCCTGTTCGCCATCTTCACCCCGGACATGCTCGGCGGTTTCGTCATATTCAGCATGCTCTCCTTCATGGGACAGCTCGGGCTCTACGCGGCTTTCCGCCGCTGGGCCCAACCTCATCAGCTCAAGCCATATGCCTTCCTGGTCCTTTTTCTGCCCACCTACGCCTTCTGGCCGTCGAGCATCGGGAAGGATGCATTGGTGATTCTCTGTCTCGGGCTGGCCGCCTACTTCATAGCGCGTCTGCTCGAGAGCTTCGAGTTGCGTTGGATCCTGCCCCTGGCGGTGTCGCTGACCGGGCTGGGCTTGATCCGGATCCACATCGCCGCATTGGTGGCCCTTGCCCTCGTGGGAGCGTTGCTCGTATCCAAACTGAGGATCGGGGCCGGCTTCCTCGCCCGAGGTAGGAAATTCATCACATTCTTCGGCGCCGCAGCTGCCGTGGTCCTCGCGGTGACGCTCATACCAGACATCGTTGGCTTGGAATTGGGCGATCTCCAGGATGTCAGTCCATTCACGGCGGAGATAACCCGGCGCACCTCGGAGGACGGCACGGTGGCTGCCGGTGACCCGGTGTCGTCGATCTCGGACGTGCCCGGCGCGGTGGCTTTGGTCCTCTTCCGCCCCTACATCTTCGAAGCCACCGAGCTCCAGCACTTCCTGGCGGCCGCCGAGACGACCCTCATTCTCCTGCTGACACTGTGGAAGCTCCCTGCGATGCTGCGTAACTGGCGGGGGTGGCGAAATAACGCCTACCTCGTTTTCTGCACGCTCTACACGCTCGCCTTCGCCGTTGCCTTCTCCGTCGTGCGCAACCTGGGGATCATCGCCCGACAGAGGGGACAGGTCCTCGCCTTCTTCCTTGCTGTCGTCATCGGGCTCGGATGGTCTGAGACCAAGAAGGTCACCCGCGCCCGCATACCGGTGCCTCCACTGGAGCCCGAGCCTGACCTGGCCGGGACAGCAGTCCATCGGTGAAACGAGGTTTGGACTTCACGATCTCAGCGCTGGCGCTGGTGATCCTGTCGCCCGTGTTGCTTGTGATCGGGGCCTTGGTCTGGTTGAAGCTTGGGCTTCCCGTTCTCTTCACACAGCAGAGACCAGGACTTCACGGCCGTCCGTTCACCCTGGTCAAGTTCCGCACCATGCGCGTGGCGCCGGCGGATCCGGACGGCAGCTCCGACGCCGACCGCCTTGAGCCCTTTGGGGCAAAGCTGCGAAGCACCAGCCTCGATGAGCTTCCGGAGCTATGGAATGTCCTCACCGGCGATATGAGCCTGGTTGGCCCGAGGCCTCTCCTCATGCACTACCTGCCGCTCTATTCAGAGCGTCAGGCTCGCCGTCACGAAGTCAGACCTGGCATCACCGGTTGGGCGCAGATCAACGGACGTAACTCGACACCCTGGCCGGAGCGACTCGAGATGGACGTGTGGTACGTGGAGAACCGCTCGACGTGGCTCGACCTGAAGATCCTCTTCATGACCATTCCCAGTGCCCTCAAACGGAGCGGGGTGGCCCAGGAGGGGCAGGCGACCGTTGAATACTTCACAGGGTCTGAGACATGATTCGCTTCGCATTTGCCGGGGATCGCCAATCTGCGGTGAGCTGTCTCTCCATCCTCCTCGAGACCGACGCTCATCCTGAGGCCCTCCTGGTCTCCGGGCCGGATCGAGCCACCCATGACGAGGTCCTCCGTGAGATGAGCGGACTGCCCTCAGACCGCGTCCTCGTCGGTAGGGAGTTCCGCGAGCCCGCCGGCATCGAACTGCTCGGATCCCTCGACCTGGACTACGTGATCGGGGTCCACTTCCCATACATCGTGCCCGACGAGGTGCTCGCCATCCCCCGGATCGGCGTCCTCAACCTGCATCCCGCCTTGCTGCCCTACAACCGTGGTTGGCACACCCCAAGTTGGGCGATCCTCGATGGGACGCCGATTGGCGCCACCCTTCATTTCATGGACAGCGGGCTCGACACCGGGGACATCGTCGCCCAGGTCGAGCTCGAGATTCGCCCGGAGGACACCGCGCACACCCTGTACAGCCGACTCCTTCAGCTCGAGGTCGACTTGTTCCGGCAGGCGTGGCCTCTCCTCGCCTCGGGGAGCCCACCCCGTCAGGCACAGTCGGCAGCTGGGGGATCAAGTCACAATCGGGTGGATCTCGCCTCTGATTCGGTACGGCGACTTGACCTCGAGGCGTCGGTGCCAGTCAAGGACCTTCTCCGAACCCTTCGAGCTCTCACCACAAACGACCGGGGGGAGGCTGCGTATTTCGAGGTCGATGGTCGGCGCTACACGGTCCAGGTCAACATCACCCCGGACGCCGACAAATGACCGCTGGCTAACCGCCCCAACGCTCGACGAGGGCCGGATAGATCCCTTTTCGACTGGCCACTTCGGCGTAGGAGCCCATCACACGGTTGACGATGTCACGTTCATCGAAAAGGACGTGGGCCCGTTCGACCGATGATTGGGACATGGCAGCTCTCAGCTCTGGCTCCTCGCCCACCTCGGTGATCGCTCTAGCCAGAGCGTCTACGTCCCCCACCGGGAAGAGATAGCCGTTGACCCCATGATCGACCACTTGTCGGCAGCCACGGATGTCGGTGGCGATCACCGGGAGCCCGGAGGCGGCAGCCTCCATCGCCGCTCGGGGGAAGCCTTCTCGATGACTGGGGAGGACGAACACGTCGAATGCCTGATAAAGCCGCTCCACGTCCTTCCGCATGCCGAGGAACCGGATCCCGTTGGCCTCGGCCTCGGTGAGAAGCTCCTCGGAGACCGCATCTGACTTCTCGTGGTCTTTCGGCCCGACTATGAACACTGAGTACCGGCTGTCGAGACGCTTGGCCGCCTCGATCAACTCGGGCACGCCTTTCTCCTCGACGAGTCGGGCAACCAGGCCAACCGCGACCTGGTCGGGTTTCAGGCCCAGCTCCTGTCTCACTTGCTGCCTCAAGAGCGGATCGGGCTTGAATCTTTCGAGATCGACCCCGTTCCCCAACAGGCGAAGCTTGGAGCGGGGCATGATCTTTCGCTGCCACAACAACTCGAAATCCTCGGGGCTCTGGATCAGTTCGGCATCGGAGAACCGGGAGGCCACCCATTCCAACGTGTAGACGACGGCTCGCTTCGGGAAAGACGACTCTGGCGTCGCATAGAGGCCATGAATGGTGTTCACCACGATTGGCACTCCGGCCAACCTGCCGACGATCCGCCCGTAGATACCGGGCTTGGGGTTGTGGGTGTGGAGGATGTCAGGGCGCTCCTGTCTCAGAATTCTCCAGAACTGACCGATCGCCCGTAGATCAGCCAACAGATTCATCCCACGGGTCGACGAGGTGAGGGCGATATGGCGGATGCCTTTCGCCTCGAGGTCGGGAACCGACTCGCCGGCCGCGCTGATCCCGATCGCCTCGCCCATCTCCCGAGCCGCTTCGAGTTGCGGCAGGAGCAGGTAGCGGAGGCTCATGTCGATGGTCGTCAGGTGGGCGATCTTCATCCGAGCACCTCCAGTAGCCGATCGGAGTATCCCGAGATGATGCGATCCATCGCGAATCGATCCAGGACGTGAGCACGGGCTGCCTCGCCCATGCGGGTCACCAGATCCGGGTCGGCAGCGAGACGAGCCAACACCGTGGTCAGGGCAGCAGCTTCTCTTCCCTGGACGACGATTCCGGTGTCTTCGTTCACAATCGCCTCACGGACACCACCGACGTCAACGGCCACGGCGGGCACCGACGAGGCGCCGGCTTCGAGAATCGCGGCCGGCAGTCCCTCGGTGCGCGAGGTCAAGAGCAACACATTCGCCCACTCCAATTGCGTGCCGACATCATCGACAGCACCGACCATTTCCACCCGTTCGTCCACTCCCAACCTCTCCGCCTCACTACGCACCTGATCCGTCAGCGGCCCGGACCCCACGAACCTGATCACAGCATCGGGAACTGCGGCGACACTCCGCAGGGCGAGTAGTGGATCCTTCTCTTCTGAGAGACTCCCCACCATCACCACCCGCAACGGCCCGATGTCGCGACCGGACCGCGACCGGAACATCTCATCGGGAACCCCGGTGTAGGTGACATCGACCCTGCCCGCAAGAGAGGGCTCCAAGACCCGTAGTTGTCGGGCGGTCGCCTCGCAGACGGCAAACACCCTGGTGGCTCGTCGCAGCATCCACCGATTGGCGATCCGAGCCGGACCCGAACGTATCCAATAGTCGGGCTCGCCGATGGCGATGTAGACCAACGGAGGCTTCGTCCTCAAAGTGGCAAGGGCCGCATAACGCAGAGTCGAGCCCCCATTGGCCAACACCAGATCCGGTTGGAAGGCTTTGATCCGCTGGTTCAGGGCCCGGCCAATCCGCCGGTTCATTCGCCCTGGGCGGGACGAGTCAACATCCGTGAGCGACTCGATGGGAACGCGGCGTGCATCACCCGATCTGGTCAGACTTGCCATGTCGACCACCCATCCGTGGCCTTCGAGCCCCACTCCGAGACGTTCGGTGAACACCTCGGCCCCCCTTCGCCGATCGGTGGCGGTCACGATCAGTATGCGCGGCCCATCCCCTTCGCCCCGTTGCGGAGTCGACACGCTCAGTGCTGCTCGGACACGGCGACAGCCATGACCAAGGCCGAAGTGTTGGTGTGGGTGATGGTCACGAGGACTTCTGTGACTCCGAGTTGATCGGCGCGTCTTGCCGCGGTGCCTGTCATCCGGACTGTCGGCTTGCCGCCACCGGTGATTTCGATGTCCTGCCAGCGAACACGGCGCCACCCGGTACCGAGCGACTTCATGACCGCCTCCTTGCCTGCAAATCGGGCGGCGAGGCGACGTGCCGGATTGGAGAAGCGAAATGCGTACTCGCGCTCATGTTCGGTGAAGCATCGCTCGGCGAATCTCGGATATCGCGACAGCACGCTTTCGACGCGATCGATGTCGGCGAGATCAACTCCCAAACCGAGGATGCGCACGTCGTCAGGCTACCGACGCAGGATCGGCCTCCTGCAGCGACTTCTTGACCGCTGTCATCGAAGCCCGGAAGCCGTCGACCTCGTCAGTGCTCAACTGCTCGAACAGATGACGCCGGACCGTTTCTGAATGCCCGGGCATCGCCTCGGTCAGTTTGTCACGACCGGCCTCGGTCAAGGATGCGTAGCTGCCCCGTCGATCAGTGGGACAGGCACGCCTTTCGACCAGTCCGAGGGTCTCAAGGCGGTCCACAGCGTGTGATATTCGACTCTTGGAGAAGACCGTCGAATCGGCGAGATCGCTCATTCGCATCCCCCACTCGTCGGCGTCAGCCAGCCTGGCAAGCACGCCGAAGTCAGCCAGCGAGATTCCGGCGTCCTCGCTCACCCGACGATCGAGTTCCTCGAAGAGCAGCCTGGTGGCGTCGAAATACGCCTGCCAGGTCGCCTGTTCCTGCTCGACGAGAGCTCGAGACGTTGCGGTGGTCATGCACGACATCATAGCGAGACGTTGGTTGAAACTCGAATAGTTGACAGTTCAAACATTTAGCGATACGGTGTGGTTGACAGTTCAACAATTCTCACACACAGGAGGAAGTTCGATGACAATCACAAGCATGGCCCAGACGACCAACGTTCCCTCGGTCGGCACCTGGCAGATCGACAGGTCCCACAGTGATCTGCGCGTTACGGCGCGACACCTGATGGTGGCCAAAGTGCGGGGCACATTCACGGAGTTCGACGGAACCATCGTGGTGGCCGAAGACCCGACCAAGTCAAGCGTCGAGTTCGAAGCCAAAGCGGCTTCGGTGACAACGGGAACCCCCGACCGGGACAACCACCTGCGCTCCCCCGACTTCCTCGACGCTGAGCAGTACCCGACGATCAAATTCGTCTCGACCGGCCTCGTCTCCCGTGGCAAGGACTGGGACCTCACCGGTGACCTGACCATTCGTGACATCACCCGACCGGTGAGCTTTCACATGAAATACGAGGGAAGTGCCACCGACCCCTATGGCAACTCCAAGGCTGCCTTCTCCGCAGTCGGAGAGATCGAGCGCAAGGACTGGGGCCTGACCTGGAATG